>CAYRDO010000023.1:0-16447 GCA_964422985.1 uncultured Rhodohalobacter sp.
CAATTTTTAGTCCGTCATATCCCCATTCATTTATAAATTTTTCAACCAGTTGTTTGTGATACTCCTTGGTTGAATTCAGCGCCGGATTTAGATAATGGCTATTCCACCAGGTTATACGCTGATAATCTCCACCTTTGTTGACCAACAGCATATCAGATTGATTTTCATGCACATCTGAACCGGGATCCGCCGCTAACGGTGCCCACCACAATTTGGCTTTCAAGCCTTGATTATGTATTTGATCTACAAACTGTTTCATCGTTACATCAGTAAACTTCTGATTGGTTTGCCAGTCTCCCTCAGCTATTTGCCAACCATCATCCAGAACAGCCCATTCAAACCCGAGCTCCTTTACTTTGGGTAGCGTATTGACAACCTGATCAACCGTAAAATTTCGTTCATAACCCCAGGCACACCATATTGGTTCGTATGCGGTATCCGGAGCTTTTGAAAAGTGAACCCCTTTGGCCTGTAATAGTGTTCTGTATTTTTCAATAGAAGAGAAAAAATCACCTTTATGTGCTGTAACAAAGGTTTCCAATGTTAAAAAGCGTTCGCCCGGACCCAGGTTTCTATCTATTTTCTGGGTTGATACACTATCCGCATCAAACGCAACTGAAATCTGAACTCCCCCTTCAACGCTTTTTGAATGTACCGGTAATGAAACCAGTTGCGGCTCGAGATCGCTATGTCCTACCGCTACCCCTGCATCGGACCGCCACACATCTACCAAAGGTATCCCGCCTCCATAATCCGATGAGTTCATTCCCTGGTAATTTTGTTGATTAAATTCATCCCCAACAGGTAACACCCAATCCTGTCTTGATGGATAGGAACCGCTCTGAAACGACCAGAAATTCTCTTCGGAGCCCTCTTGTTGAATCTCTCTTACGATATACCGGTTGTTTTCCCATCCCTCGATCTCAACGCTTTCATCTCCCAGATTCTCATATTCCACCCGGGTAATGATCAGGTCGGGAATATTCTCGTAAACTGTAGCCGTTACGGTTTTCCTGAACTTATATGGACTCTGGTTTATTTCACCCTTGATAATCAGGCGAGTTCCGGTGCCGATTTTGTCATTTATGGATTCAATACTCTGCTCTGTTTTTTCAAAGTCACTTAATATTTCCCCATTGATTTTAAGAATTTCGGAAGGCTGAAAATATTCCATAAGAGGTTCATCAGCACTATTATAATCTATCTTCGTGTACAACTGATTATCAAAACTCAGTGTTACTTCATTGCTTTCTATGATTGGCTTTTGTTCAGTTATGCACGCAACACTCAACAAAAAAACAATTGTTATTAAAGTGTAGGTTTTCATTTTGGCTATATGTTGGTTCATAATTTCAATTCATTGACTTTCTTAAAACAAATTCTCATTCAATACTGATAACCTGAGTATCTACTCCCCGCATTTTTATTGATGATGTGTAACTTGCCGTTAATACATACCTGCCTTTTTCAAATCGTTGAGGCTGATCAATCACTCTGAATACTCCTTCAAGGCCGGGATACACCCAACTATATTCTTTTGCTCCCTGCACTAATATGTACTCTGCGATGGCAGAAGCGTCATCTTCGGATATGTCCGGACTGGCCGGCATTTCGGCATCTCCCCATTCTCCAATTGAACCCTGCCGAATGCTGTTTACAAGTTTATCGATTGCTGATTCATCGTTCGTGTATAAATTCGCGATTTCTGCGAATGAAGGTCCTATCATAGTCTCCTTGTCCGCATGACACCCAAAGCATGAATAATTTCCCAAAAGCCTCAAGCCTTTTAAACGTAAACCGTCGTTCATTTCCCCCTCAAATTTTAAGCTTTCATTATTGGGGGAAAAATTAATTTCTAAAAAAACTTCCTGCGGGTTGATCTCATTATACCTCGAAGCACCATCCACTTCATCATTTACATCAATGGAATACCTGATTTGTGAACCCCATGAAACCCCGTTCTCTATATTCGATAATTGGAGTTGAACATTTGGATTGGATGTATCCGAGACTGTTTGACTCTGCTCTGTCAGATTTATCTGAGTGGAATCTATCTCAACCTGCTGAAAAATCATTATTGCACTTAATGCGGTAAGAAGTAGTGTTATGAGAAAATGTCTCATCTAAAAAACCGAATATTATTACTTAAGCTTGATCGATCTCTTGTGCTACGCGATTTGCAGAATTTGTAGCCGCTTCCATTCCCCAACTTCTATTATCTGCATACCCACCGGCAAAATGAATCCTGCCATAAGGCAAAATTAAATGCGGCCAGTATTTCGTTAAGGTTCCCATAGGAAAACCGTTTCTTTCGCACCCCGGTGTAAACCTATCTACTGACCAATCCTTTATCAGGGTTTGTTCAATATCAATATTAGATTTATCTCCGGGATAGAGTTCTTTAAATGTCTCTAGCGTCCGTAAAGGACTCACACCCGATGGAGCTTTTGCCATCAGTGCAACTCTGGGGGTATCCACTTCTTCGGCCACCTGCCAGATCGTAGTTAAAGTCGGGTGATTAAATGATAAGTTTATGGTTGTATCATCTTTTTTCCAGAATTCTGACCTGGCTTGAAACACAACTCTTGATTTCTGTTCGTAGGCTATCTCATTTATAATGAACCTCTTCTCTTCCGGGAGTTCAGGATGTATCGTCAGATTTCTGATTGCAGTTACCGGCAGGCAATTGGCAAGAAAATCTGCCGACATCTTTTTCTCTTCCCCAAATTCCCGGTACGTAACAGTAACGCTGTTTTCGCTGTGATCAATTGCCAAAATCTGGCAATCTAACTGAACCCGGGTTCCCAAACGTTTTGCAAACTCGTTGGTAAGCGTTTCATTCCCTCCTTTTAACCGATACAGATCTAACTCATTCCAATACCCTCTTTTATTCATGATGTATGATTGCCACATCTTATAAAGAGCAGAGGTGCGATTACCTCCAAGCATTTCGAGTGCTGCTTTCGAGGCTCCCTCTTTTTTATAAATCTCAGATATCGGAACGGTATCTAAATCATCGTATCCAACCCCAAAAGGTTGATATTCATTTTTAAAATTTTCGAGATAGGGCTGTAGATACAGAACTTCTAAACTTGCTGATGGATTCTCAGAAAGAAATTGCAATTCTCTCTTGTTAAATCCTCCCAATTCTTTTGCTTCTTGATTTTGCTGATATGAAAGGTCCTCCTGGGTTAACCAATCATCTCCCCTTCTTGACAACCTGTTTTCCCGATGAAAATACTGAATCACCGGGAGATCAAATTCCTCAACATATTTCCAATAATTTTCATAGCCGGGTTTGGTAAAGTTTTCTGCACCGAAATCAGCATATAACCCGTCTGACAAGCCATCATTCACCGACAGAACGGTGCCCCCGTAACGGCCCGATGCTTCTAAAACAACAACTTCATGTCCGAGCTTCATGAGTTCATACGCACAACATAAGCCAGCAATTCCGGCTCCTGCTACTATAATTTTCTTTTTTACTCTTGGGTTGGATGTTTCTTTAAAACCGGATCGCATTACTGAGTAGGGCATAACAGACAAACCTACACCGGCTAATGACGTCTGTTTTAAAAACTGTTTTCTATCCATTTCGATTAAATTTTAAAATCAACTCAAGACATTGATAATTACTCTAAACTCCTCTCATCCGCTTTATTTGGGGCTATATTTGATTACTTGTATGCTCTTCAAAAGGAATTAAAACACAAAAAATGAAAAAACAAAGTTATAATCCTTTTTTTTATTTCTTTTACTTAAGTCCTACGCTTCCATTTATATAAAAGGAAGTTTTTTTTAATTACCATATGAAACATTCCTTTTTGATGTATGTAGATTCTCAATTCTCAAACTACCTATGATACACGATGAGCATGCAGTGATGGAAATGATGATTTCATCAATTTTTTTAACGGACTGGAAAAACCATGTCCTTTTGCGATAAGAAGAAAATAATCGAGTTTACCTTTCAACTGGCATCATTTTTAAAAATCAACCGGAGATTTTGTCCGTATCAAATGAAATACATCAACTGGTTGAATTGGCTGGTGATTATGTTGGAAAGAGATTTGAAAAACAGATCGACTATCTTGGATTAGACTGAGAAAATATAATTTTGTCTGAGTCTTAGCATATACCACCAATAAACACCTTACAAGTTGCCCTTGCTCATCTCCTCTACCGCATAGTTTGCAGCACGGGCGGTAATTGCCATAAATGTCAGGGATGGATTTTGGGTTGATGTGGTGGTCATGCACGCTCCATCGGTTACAAAAACATTTTTACAGGAGTGAACCTGGTTCCATTTATTTAGGATAGATGTCTTCGGATCTTTACCCATTCGAACACCTCCCATCTCGTGAATATCCAATCCGGGATTCTGATTGTTATCACCGGTTTGAATGTTTTTGACTCCTACTGCCTCAAGAATTTCTACTCCTTTTTCCAGGAAATCATTCATCATTTTAACGTCGTTTTCCCCGTAATCGATTGAGAAAACCAGTTGCGGAACACCCCATTCATCTGTCTCTGTTTCACTGAGACGAATGTGGTTTTCATAACGGGGGATCACTTCGCCGGACATCCGTCCGCCAATTCTCCAGCTTCCCGGTTCCTGGAGTTCTTTTTTCAGGTCGGAACCGATACTGGAAGAGCGCATTCCACGCCTCCACCCCGGTCGACTCGCGTTGATAGAGATATGATATCGTCCCTGAAAATCTGCATCACTTTCTTGCTCAAATACATTTCTGAATGGCGGGATGAGCGGACCGGTCGGTCGTCGTCCGAAATAATATTTATCATCAAATCCGTCAATATCGGCACTCATTCGTCCCCGATAATTATGGAAACCGATGTAGTGTCCCAACACGCCGCTGTCATTTCCCAAGCCATTTGGAAAACGGTCGGATGTACTGTTCAGAAGAATCATATTTGAATTGATGCAGGCAGCATTCACAAAAATAATTCGGGCATAATACTCCGACATCTCTTTGGTATTTGCATCCACAACCCGAACGCCAATTGCCTTTTCTTTGTCCTTATCATAAATGATAGAATGAACAACGGAGTGGGTTTGAATGGTGAGATTCCCGGTATTCATCGCCCATGGAAGTGTCACAGAGTTGGAACTGAAATAAGCTCCGTATGGGCAACCCCGCTGACACAGATTTCTCGCCAAACACTGTCCCCGCCCCTGTTTGCGGTGAACATCCTTCACTTCCGTTAAATGTGCACAGCGACCCTGGATGTAATATCGATCCTTAAAAGAAGATTCAATCTTCTCTTTCATATGTTCTTCAACACAATTGAACTCAAACGGAGGTAAAAACTCACCATCCGGGAAATGTTCCAGGCCGTCTTTGTTACCACTCCACCCCGCAAATTTCTCAACTTTAGAATACCACGGAGCCAAATCATCGTACGTAATTGGCCATGCGATTCCATAACCATCCCTGGCGGGAGCTTCAAAATCGTACTTACTCCAACGTTGGCATCCTCGGGCCCAAACCAACGACTTCCCGCCTTCCTGGTAACTTCGAATCCAATCGAACGGTTTTTCCTGGATGTACGGCTGTTCCTCATCCTTTACAAAAAAGTGCTCGGTGGTTTTATCAAACGCATAACATTTTGCGATGATAGGATTTCTTTCGAGCATCTCTTGAGGCAAGCGACCGGCATGGTCAACCTCCCACGGATCTTTCATTGCGGTGGGATAATCCTCATTGTGTTTTACCGGCCTTCCCCTTTCCAGAACAAGCGTATTTACTCCCTGATCACAAAGCTCCTTCGCGGCGTAGCCACCACTCATTCCTGAACCGATTACAATTGCGTCGTACGTTCGTTCATCCTGAGATTTGCCAATATAATTCATAGAGAGCAGTAGCTTTTACTTCTAATTCACATTCGTAGAGTAATAGATAAACTGGTATTCAGCAATAAAATTTTCAAAGAATGCCGGGAAACCACTTCTCAGCGTTTTTCATATAAATTTTATCGACTAGTTCTTTGGGTAACATGAGCGCATTGAATTCTCTTTCAGGAAGTTTGGGAGCGGTCATAGGGCCTTCAGCCGTAAAAAATTTCCAGTGGCGCCGATAATTTTCATCTGCAGCTTGCCTGATCTGCTCGTCCGTTCGTTGGGATTCATCGGTAAGTTCAGCACCGAAGGGAGGTTTGGGACCGTATTCACCATCATCTGTAGCATAAATAAGCCGGTCCTGAAATTTAATCATAAAATTTCGCACCTTTTCCCAATCATCTGCCGCCTGGTATTGAAAATGTGAAATCCGTTCGGCCATATCCACGGCCATATTTGGAAACTTATCAAGCCTTTTGGCGAGTTCATCTACATCATATTCCAGGCTGGCAAGGTGAGCCCCGACGTATCGTACATCCGGGTGTTTTTCCAACATATTCTCAACAGACTGAATAAGCTCTTCGTGGGAGAGATATTCGGGATGCTTGTACATATGATATTGAGGATTCTCGCTATAATACTGGCGGTCTCCCATAACAGTCATTTCATCCAATGGCAGCCAGCAATTTTTGGGCTCCCCGATATGTCCAATAAGAGTTTTATCATTTTCGGCGATGAAATCGATGATTGGATCAAATTTTGGATCGTCGATCGTTACAAATTCCCCATTGGGTTTCCGTACTTCCAACCCAATACTTTTCCTTATTTTCACCGCAATCGCTCCTTTCTCGAAAGATTGCCGTAAATGCTCGATGGTTGTTTCTACAAAATCAGGCTCATTAAAGCTGTAGGGATCCAGGATGGTAGTGGCATAAAACAGGTCATCAGGATACGATTCGATCTGATCTAAAACTTTAACCTCTTGCTCCGGAACGGTTATTCGGCTGGTTGTACCCGGCGAAGATGACAAAAACGATAACAACTTGAAATTACTGTCAATCGCTTGTTCTATATAGGTTGTATCTTCTGAATACAGGTGAACGTGAGAATTGAATTTTTCAACTGTATCGTAATCCTCTTCACTGTAGTATTCACTGGTTGATTCCTCCTTTTCCACACATCCCTGAAAGAAAGGAATGAAAGCCACGAAGCCGATCAGATATAAAAATGATTTTAAACTATAACCTGATTTTTTAATAGATATCATCTCCGAAAAAGATTTATGATTTATTTGATGTTTAAACCGGAGCTTCTACTCGCCTAGTATTTCCAGCGCGTTTTCCCGGTAAATTTTTTGAAGTGCCTGATCACTCAGATCCAACCCGTACAATGGCCATTTGTATCCCACAAGATCGGTGATATAAAAATGTTCATCCGGAGTTTGAAGAACGCGGAATGTCATCCTCAGCATCTCTTCGGTTGTGGTGTTATTTCCGTAGGGTTTAGATGGATCATCGGGAAAAGTTTCAAATCCGTAATCAGTGCCGTACACAATCCTATCCTGGTACTTTTCAAAAAATGCTGCTGTAGTTCGGGGAATAGTTCCAAACTCTGCAAATCTCGCCGACATGTCCGCATATAAGTTTTCATGCTTGTCGAACAGCTCAGCTAAAAGGGTAAAGTCATTACTGGTATTTGCAAGATGAGCAGCCACAAATGTTGTATTGGGGTGACGCTCGAGCGTATTATCCAAAATTTCAATCATTCCATCATGACCAACAATTTCGTCCTGATTTTGTACCCGCCAGGTGTAAGCACGGGTGAGTCCGTCGTTGGTTGAATCCATTTTTTCGTACATCCAGATTGGTTCGGCCACATGCAGGTTAACCGGTATATCCAATTCAGCTGCAGTCTGCCATATTAAGTCCATTCTTGGATCATCCGGGTGCATTCCGGGTGCAGATGGCATTCCTGTTCCTTTATCATGCAGTTCTCCCAAACCTTCACAACCAGCTTCGACATCACGCCTAATTTGTTCGGCAGCTTTTTGACTCCAGCCTTCCTCTTCATATCCTGTGTAATCAACCCCGCAATAAACATCGAATCTGTCCGGATAGTTCGCATACAAGGCATAAACACAATCAAAAGCAGCACCAGTTTTTTTGTTTAATACTAAAGAGCGTTCGATGCCTGTAGCATCCATAATTTCAATACGCCTATCCAGTTCTTCTTCTGTCTTTGCATAATCATGGGCATGCATATCAATGGCCGGGTACTGAGCGGTTGTAACTTCAGTGACTGGCACCTGATGAACCGATTCAGGCATCCAGTCTTTCAGAAGCAGCGTATCGAGAAGACCTTCATCTCCCGATTGAGTTTGAGCCTGGTATCCCTGGTTTTCTGAACAGGCATTAAAGCTGAGAGCTGCAATGAGAACTAAAAATATCGATATTGAGAAATTAAGTTTAGAAGAATAGTTCATACAATCATATAGATTTAGTATTCAAATTAAATAGGCATCCACATTTTTTTAATTTGAAAAATATGGATGCCCACGAACACGTCATTTCGTTCTATCGGATACGTGTAGTCCCGCCGCCTGATTCCAGATTCACGCGCATTCCGCGCTCATTTGTTTCCCAGGCACCGGCTGTAAAATCGGGCACATCAATGGATGCGGATTTATTGGCAACCGACCACTCACTTAAAGGAATTACTGAACTGGTAAGAGCTGCATCGTACACATCCATCTCAACCGGCAAGCCATTTCTTAAACTATCGATCAACCTCCAATCCGTGGCGTTGACTCTTGCATAAGAACGTTCGGCTCGGCCTGTTTCCACAGCTTGCTCACGCATCTCATTAAATCTTCTTACAATTTCGGGAGTGTGTTCTTCCATGAGAGCTTCATATTCATCCTCTGGAATCCAACCATCATTATAACTGAATCCGAGTCTTCCCGGTCTGGCCTGATAGGTTCCCTCGGTTCCCACAATCAGATCAAATCGAATTCCCGGGCGCGGAGTGGTAACATCATGCTGAATCAGAATGGTACGACCTTTATGAGTTCGAATTAGCGTTGAGTTCATATTTCCCCGGTAATCACGTCCTACATATGGCTCCCAGAATTCATCTTCTTCTGCCAATTCCCTGGCCCGGTCCGCCATCATAAAATCATTAGACTGCATAGAAACGAGGTAACTCATCTGATCGCCGTAGTTCAGGTCCATCATTTGAGCCATGGGAGTTAATGCATGCTGTGGATACAAGTTTCCGTCGCGATCAATATTCTCTTTGAGTCGCCACAGGTTGTGGTACATGGTTTTGGAGAAGTTGTAGCGGTTCATCAAATCGTGGATATACCCGCCTTCTCCGTGTACAATCTCACCCAATACTCCATTTCGAATCATATTTAAGACATGCGCAGAATCTCCGTCGTGGCAGGAACCGGACATCTGAACACAATGTCTTCTTGTCCGTTCTGACGTTTCCACGAGTCGCCAGCAATCTTCAATCGTTTGGGCAGCGGGAAGTTCTGTGTAAACATGCTTTCCATTTTCCATGGCATACACGGCCTGATCAGTATGCAGATGCCACGGAGTGGCGATAGCAATCAGGTCAATATCATCCCGCTCGCACATCCGTTTCCAATCTTCTTCACCATCGTAATAACCTTCCGGGCTGTGGGTTTCCGAAATAGATTCTATAGCCTCGTTTACCCGATCCTCTTCCAAATCATTTACGGCAACAATCTCGACACCTTCAATACTAGCGAGTCTGCGTACCGTACCCGATCCCCGATTTCCAACTCCTGTCATGCCAACTCTTACAACATCTAGTGCCGGAGCTGAATAACCATGCATATTAAATTGTTGAGTGTATTGGCGGGAGGCCTGTTCTTTAACCTGACTGAGCCTGGATTCGACCTCTTCCTGGGTTGTACAACCAGCCAAAATACCCGTTCCCAATACCCCGAGCGAACCTAAACCAGCCGTCTTTAGAAAATCCCTTCTGTTACTTTTCATGTTCTAATTACAATTTATTTGTTGTTGATGATTATGCGGTTCAGGCTTCCATAAAAATTGGAGTTCTTTCTTTCCATTTTCCTTTTGTGAAATCAGGAAAGTCCACAGGTCGTCCGTTATTTGCGACAGAGGCCTCCGTAATCGCAGATACCGCACTACTTGTTACAGAATCGTACGTGTCAATATATGGCTGCACACCTTCGGTAATCGCCATCACCAGATTATGCCAATTGATGGGAGTTTGATCCATTCGTCGCCCGTGTCCTTCAATGGCTCCGCCAATTCGTGCCGGTGGGTTATAATTTTTCAGGATAGGTGACTCATATTCTTCGAGATACGGTTCAGCAGATTCCCACTCGTGAGATTCAGGACTTGGTCCTTCGAGATAGATGGTTTCTTCATCCGCACCATCTTCATACACTCCCTTTGATCCCTGGAGTCTGAAACTCTCCCGGGGGTGAGGAGTATTGGTATCGAAATTGAGTGTAATCATTTTACCGTTTACGGTACGAATCAGAGAAGCATTGTAATCTCCCTGGTTCATTGTTCGGCTGGCATCGGGGTGATCCGGACCAAATTGCTCCGCTGCATAGCGATTCAACATCACCGCTTTTGAACTCATGGAAACAAGAAAATCAATTCGATCGCCATGATTGATATCCATCGCCGGCATAATCGTTCTCATGGGGTGATCGGGATAGAGATTACCATTTCGATCGATGGAATGTTGTAATCTCCACGGTTCACGTTCTACATTATTTTTCACAAACCGAAGATCGTGAACATATCCGTCCTCAATGTGCAGAACTTCTCCAAAGACCCCTTTGCGGATCATATTCAAGAGCGTAACATCGGGGAATCCGCCTAATACAGTGCTGGCCCATTTTCCTGTTTTCTCATAGGTTTCAACAATTCTCCAGGCTTCATCGAGCGTAAGCATCAAAGGGACTTCACAGGCGGCATGTTTATCGTTATTCATTGCAGCAAGACAGATTGGTGCATGCCATTTCCACGATGTGGAACAGATGACGGCATCAAGATCTTCTTCGGCACACAACCGTTCAAAATCGGTTTCGCCCTGAGGGCCTTCCCCATATAAAGTAGGGGTTGGCCTTCCGGACGCCTCAACCATATTCTTTGCATTTTCCAGCCGATCTTCGCGAATTTCACAAATAGCCGGAACTTCCACGCCCTCAATTCCGAGAGCTGCACTCAGGTGCCAAGTCCCGCGACCGCCAATACCTACAAAACCGAGTCGAATAGGCTTTTGTTGATACGTTCGGTTTTTCGCCACTACGGGCTTACCCATACTCAAACCGGCAAGCATAGATGTACTTAAACCTGCGGTAGACATTTTTAAGAAATCTTTTCTGTTCAACTTATCACTCATAATAAAAACCCCTTCTATATTTAATCTGTGAAACTCAGTTATCCTTTAAACTCTTCGAAAATTTTCAGAGCATTCTTGTTATAGATTTTTTCCAGTACATCATCCGGTAAATAGAGCCCGTAAATTCTCCATCTACCCTGCCGGTGGTGACTCGGATCTGCGTTGATGTATTCATCATCTGTCTCCAAAAATCTGTAGTAGACTTGATAGGCCTCCACGTTTGGTGCGGTATCGGTTCCGAACAACACTCGATCCTGGTGCTTGATCATAAACTTTCGCGCGGTATAAGGCTGTCTGCCTAACTCGCTGATCCTGGCATCAATATCCACATACATGTTTGGATATTTCTCCAGCCACATTGAAACGCGGCCCAACTCTTCCGGCAGATTTGCCATATGAGTTGCGATAAACGTAGTGTTCGGATGCTTTTCAAACACGCGATTACGTTGACGAAGAAGTTCTTCTTTCTCGGGATATTCAGGACCGGCAAATCCCCAGTCGGGATGAGCTCCGAGTTCATCGTAACGTTCGTTGTAGCGATCAATCGGGGTGAAAAATGCTTTGGGATCAGAAATGTGCATTAAAACCGGAATTCCCAGTTCTCCGGCTCTGGCCCATACAGGATCGAGCCGCGGGTCATCAACACGAACCAATTCTCCACTCGCATCTCTGTATCGGAGTCCAAGAGACTTCGATACTTTGATACCACGAAGTCCAGCTTTAACAGCTTCTTCAAGCCGGTCCGCTTCATCTTCACCATAATTCGGTTCGTCAATTCTGCTATAATCAAGCCTGTAGAAAATAATAAATCGATCTTCAGCTACACTGTTTGAGACTTCTAAATGCTCCTTGTAAAAATCATCTTCAGATCGTCCATCCAGGCTTACGCATTTCCAGACACCGGCCTCATCCATCGCTTTGAGATAATCCTCGGTTTTATCCAGGTCTCGAAGGTGGTTGTGAATATCAATTACCGGAAATTTTGGCTTTTTAATGAGGGTCTCTTCCACAACCAATTGTGGTATTGGTTCCCAATCCAAAAGCTTTAAATCTCCGGCTACTTGCTCCGGCGTGCGTTTCGCTTTCACTGGGGTTGACCCCATAAATCCTAAACCTGTGAGGCCTAAGCTTGCCAAACCGGTTTTTTTAAGAAAATCTCTGCGGTTGTTTTTCATAATTCTGTCAATAGTTGATTTAAATTATGCTTCCGCAAGAATAGGAGTTCTGTTCTCCCATTTTCCCCTGGTGAAATCAGGGAAATCTACCGGCCTGCAACCTTCAGCTATCGATTTCTCTGTAATCGCAGAAACCGCACTGCTTGTAACAGAATCGTACGTATCAATGTAAGGCGACGTACCATTTCGAATCGCTTCAACCAGGTTTGTCCAATTAATGGATGTCTGAGAATCAGAACCTCCGTGCCCGCGAATATTAGTCGTTCGCTCCGGTGGATTGTAATTTTTGAGGATCGGTGATTCGTACTCTTCTCTGTATTTCTCAGCCAGTTCCCATTCGTGTGATTCCGGGCTTTGGCCTTCCACATAAATTCGATTGGTCCCGCGATCTCTCAGGTAAACACCTTTGGTTCCCTGGTACCGATAATTACCGCGTGGATGCGGAGTATTTGTATCAAAATTCAAAGTGATCATTTTTCCATCCACCGTTCGAATCAGAGAGGCGTTGTAATCACCCTGCTTCATCTCTTTGGTAGCATAAGGGTGTTCTTCGCCATATTGATCGGCGGCATAATCGTTCAGCATCACCGATTTTGAACTCATGGATATCAGGTAATCAATTCGATCTCCATGGTTGATATCCAATGCCGGCATAATGGTTCTCATGGGGTGATCGGGATAAAGATTTCCATTTCTGTAGATGGAATGCCATAATCTCCATGGCTCTTCATCCGGGGCATGTTTCACAAATCGCAGATCATGAATGTATCCGCCTTCGGCATGAATCATATCACCTAAAAGTCCCTGGCGAATCATATTTAATAGAGTTACATCGGGAAAACCGCCCAATACCGTGCTTGCCCATTTGCCGGTACTTTCGTGCGTTTCTACAATTTCCCAAGCCTCATCCAGAGTTAGCATGAGTGGTACTTCGCAAGCCGCATGCTTGTCGTTATTCATAGCTTCAAGAACAACCGGGGCGTGCCATTTCCAGGATGTTGAACAAATTATTGCATCCAGATCTTCTTCCTGACACATTCGTTTAAAAGCAGTTTCATCTTCATCTGCCCCATATAAAGTTGGAGTTGGTTGGCCAGCTTCTTCTACCCATCTTTTAGCAGTATAAAGTCGCTCAGGTTTAATTTCGCAAATAGCAGGTACTTCAACGCCCGGGATTCCTAAAGCCGAGCTTAAATGCCACTGTCCACGTCCTCCAATTCCTACAAAACCAAGACGAACAGGTCTGTCCTGATTTCTACTTTTTGCAAAAGACATCTTAGACAAACTCATTGATGATAGCATAACACCACCCATTGCAGCTGAGGATAGTTTTAAGAAGTCTTTTCGATTGTATTCGTTGCTCATGCCGGTTGCGTTTTAGATTAGTGTGTTTTGGTACTCCCGAATCAGTCCGTTATTCAAAGAGTTTTTAATTTCTATATGGTTTAAAAATTGTCACCCGGGCTTACCATATCAAAAGCCCGGATGACGTTTTTGCACAGTCGACTCGTTTCGGGTTTTAAACCCCGATTATTTTAAAAATCCTGAGCCGTAATTGTATGTAATCGTATTTGATTTCAAAGACTTTGAGGGAACTCAGGGAGCACCCTCCAAGTCGTTTGACTTACTTTAGACTATAATGGATTCTGTTCGAGATTCGGATTCAGAGCAATCTCTTCTTCAGGAATCTGGAAAATAATTCTTGGATGATCCCACGGAATATGCTGGATACCCTGAATTCCTGTGTATGGATCAACAGGACCGGTATTGAGGTCAACTCCCGGGTTACCAGGCGCGAGGTGCGTTCCCGGATAATCCCTGTAGAGATCCCGCTTATTACGGAATAGGTCGTGTGCCCTGTGGCCTTCCATAAAGAGTTCAAGTCTACGTTCTTCAAGTACAACATCAAGAACTGTGTCATGGTCACCTAAGTCATTAAGTGAGTACATTCCTTGTTGAGGAATTTGAGCTCTTTCTCGAAGCATATTTACGATATCCAATGCTTCCTGGTCTCTCCCGAGTTTAGCCAGTGCTTCTGCTTTATTCAGGTAAACTTCTGAATAGCGGAGCAATTCAGGTGAGTTCCCCATTTCAGTGCCTTCCTGGCAGCAGAATTTTGTGACGTAGAATCGTGGGAAACCATTTCTTTCCCGGTATAAGTACCCACCGTCATCGGTTCGCATTGTATCGCCTTCAACAATTTCGTATTGAGGTTCAATAAACTGTCGTCTTACATCAGACGGCCATTGATTGATTAAGTCTCGATATGCTTTAGATGCATAATTCTCGCCCCAACCGGATCCGGAGGGTGACTGATAGATCATTGATCCAACACCGTGACTTCTGCCATGGTCATCTGCCGGCATTACGTGGCGGATTGTAAAAATGGCTTCTGATCGTGAATCAGCTACGGGACTAAATGTGAAGTAGTCTGGAAGGATATCGCCCGGTACCAGTTCATATTTACCGGAATTGATCACTTGGTCAGCAGTTGAAATGGTATTCTGATTATCTTCCATGTACAGATATACTCGAGATAAAAGAGCCAAGGCAGCTTCTCTAGTACCGAAAGCACTTGACTTTTCAGAACCCATCAGGTTAGCTGCCTCGGTCAAATCATCAACCAAGAAATCATAAACTTCTCCAACAGTAGCTCTTGAAGGTTGTGCTTCAAGATCTGCCTCACGCATAATAGGAACACCCAGATTATCTCTGCCGTGACTGTAAGGACGGCCAAATGCGGTAACCAGATGCAGATGCATCAATGATCGAAGAAATTGATTTTCCCCTCTCAGTTGATCCAACTCGGGTGACTCTCCCGGAGTAATTGCATCAATTACGGTGTTTGCATTATAGATTAATCGGTATCCTCGCCTCCACATATTAGATGTATTCGGCATATTAGGATTATGCAGATAATTATAAGTAAGCATCATTCTGTTGGATGTAGTACCGCTAATCATCAGATCATCAGATCGGTAATCGCCCGGCTGATAAAGCATCATAACAAGTCCATAGGTACTTGCGGTCTCATCTTTCAGATAGGCGTAATTTCCCCGGGTCACATCTTCAATTCCCTGAACAGTGCTAAGTGCTTGTTCAACAGGAACACCATCGTATGGAGAGCGTGCTATATCACAGCTACTGAAGAACAGCACTAATGACAACACTGCTGTCGATAAAACTATTTTTAATTGTCTCATAGTTTTTTGTTTTCTGTTTTGATATTAAGATTCGTTTAAAAGCCGAGTTCAATTCCAAACAGGAATGTTCGGGCAAGTGGGTATGAGCTGTCGTCTTCAGCAGCCGGATCTCTTCCAGGCCAGTCAGTAAATGTCACGAGGTTCTCACCATTCACATAAATAAGAGCATTGCGCAGACCTAAAGCACTCATGAACGACAGATCCTGTGGCAAGGTGTAACTTAATCGTGCACTTCTTAATCGAATATAAGATCGATCATAGATGAAGAGAGTAGATTCAAGGTGGCCACTATTATTTCCACCAACAACATTAGCCGGGAAGTGAGATTCGTCACCCGGTTGCTGCCAGTAACTTTCGCCCGGTCTTAAGTGACGATAGTTCGTTGTAAGGTAAGCACCGAAATCTATACCCGTATCATAATATCCTTTGGATCCAGACACATATGTGAAGAAAGTATCCAAACTAAAGTTCTTGTATTGGAATCTGTTACGGAGTCCGCCACGGAAATCAGGGGTAGTAGCTGTGGCCAACTGAGGGGCTGCAGCACCATAATCCTCTGTGATCGTACCATCGGCGTTGATCCATTGAGGAGCACCTGTTTGTGAATTAACTCCATACCATTTCCGCAAATAAAATGTATTTATATCATATCCCTCTTCAATTCGGAAATCTCCATTATCAATTGGCTCACCATCATAAAGTTCTTTTACTCTGTTTCTGTTTGCAGAGAACGTGAATGATGTTGTCCAACTAAAATCTGTGCTTTGGAAATTAGTTGTGTTAATCGCCAACTCAAT
>CAYRDO010000023.1:16457-30307 GCA_964422985.1 uncultured Rhodohalobacter sp.
ATTCCTTTGTTTTCAACCGATCCAACGTTCAGAATTCGGTCGTCAATACCGCTTGTTCCGGGGAGGGTCACATTCTGGAGAAGGTCTTCATTGGTTCGCTGATAAACATCAATAGACATATTTATTCTGTTTATAACCGCGACATCAAGACCAAGGTTATAGGTCTTCGCAACCTCCCAGGTTAAATTTGGATTGGGTACACGTGATGGGAAACTTGCAGGCGTTCCAATGTAATTACTGGTAAATGAGTAGAGACCCTGTGCCTCGTAGTTACCAATACTTGCATTCCCTGTTGTACCATAACTGGCACGCAGCGCTAACTGATCAATTGCATCAACATCAGCAAGAAATTCTTCGCGACTGAGTACCCAGGAAGCACCTACTGAGTAAAAGTTACCGTACCTGTTATCGGAACCAAATCGAGAAGAACCATCTCTACGGAACGATACAGTGGCAATATATTTCTCCATGTACTCATATTCCGCCTGGGCTAAATACGATTGAAAAGCACTTTCACCAATATCACCACCTACTTCGTAAGGTACAGCAGCAGCGTCGGCAATTGTTAAGCCCGGCGCCAATCCACCACCCAGGAAATTAGTGAATTCAAATCGGTTATCTTGATACTCAAAACCTATCAAACCACTCAATGAACTGTTAGCCCAACCTTTGTTCATATTTAACAGGTTGGATGTAAGTACGGATGTGGACCGAGTCGTTTCATTCTCAACAGAACCATTTCTACCACCACCTGCTAAAGATCGTGCATCAAGAAAGATCTCCTGGCGTCCATCTCGCTGAGAATAGCGATTCGAACTACTCACACTAGCCCAATCTGTAATATTATATTCAAGTCGAAGGTCAGCAGAATAGAATGATACTTTATCTATATCAGTGTTCCATTGCATTCCATGAAGCGGATTCTCTGAATCTCGCGAATACCAGTCGGACTCTGTACCTTTCCGAACGGTTCCGTCTTCATTATAAGGAGTATCCCATGGAAGCGCCCTTCGCGAAAAGGTGAGAATATCATATGGGTTACCTGTTACAACATTATCTCGTACACCGTAGTTACCGGCAACTCTTGCATCAACCCGTAAATCTTCATTAAAGTTATGCGTTACGTTAACACGACCGGAAATTCTCTCGTAATTCGTTCCAATATTTGTTCCTTCTTCCTCGAAGAAATTACCAGAAATGAAAAATGTGGTCTGTTCGTCACCGCCAGAAACGGATGCATCATACATCTGAGTGATTCCTGTATCAAATCCCACATCCCTCCAGTTGGTGTTATATTGAGTAACCTCAGGCCGGTTATAGAAAGGACCAACCTCTGCACTTACCATATTTTGGTGAAAATCATACAATTCCTGCGAATCCATCCAGGTCTCATTTCCATCTAACGTAGTGCTGTATCCCCTGGAGGATCGAAGTGTAATCCGGGTATCACCGGCACGACCTTTCTTGGTTGTAATAACTACAACACCATTCGATGCCCGCGAACCATACAATGCAGTCGCGGCCGCATCTTTGAGAACACTTATTGATTCAATGTCAGAAGGCGCGACAGCTTCCCGTTCACCGGCACCTGCTATCACACCATCAATAACATATAAAGGAGATGAACTAGCAGAAATGGAACCGGTACCACGAATAAGAATATCAGCATTCTGTCCGGGCCGGCCACTAGATTGTTCTACAACCACCCCAGCCATTTGGCCTTCAAGTGCCTCCGTAGGGTCACTGGTTGAAATTCCTTGAATATCCTGTTCACTAACCTGCGCTACCGAACTGGATACTTCTCGTTTAGAAACCACTGTATACCCCATTACAACAAGCTCATCAAGAGCCTGAACACTTTCAGCCAATTCCACATCAATTACATCTCTGCCATTGACCGGAATATTCTGCGTTACAAAACCAATGTATGAAAAACGAAGTGTTGCCTCTGCATCCACTTCAATCTCATACTCTCCATCAACACTTGTTACAGTTCCTTGTGATTGTCCCACAACAGAAACGTTAACCCCGGGTAAAGTCTCACCAGTTTCAGCTGATGTTACAGTCCCCGTTACAGTAACTAACTGAGCATGTGTTGTTGTTGCCAGTAACAATAACAACAGAACCGAACTAAGTCCCGACTTTAACAGTAAGGAATGTATTTGTTTTCCCATATTTACACCTTTTAAAGATTTAAGAATAAATTTAAGCAAATGAAAATTGCTTGTTCTTTATATAAAGGAATAAAAATACAAATAATGTAAAAAGCAAAATATCAATATTATTTTTTATTTTGTTTTTGTGATTTTTGGTAAAAAAATAACATTAACAAGTGAAAAATTATCAAAAACCAACAAAAAAGAAGGCTCTAACAGATGATTAGAGTGAAATTTTTTGTTTTAATGACTTATTTTTTAATAAAGAATAAAATTAATGTTAAGCATAAAGATTACTTTATTTTTTAGCTTTTTATCACTCTATATATAAATATCGACAGGTAAGAACTGTAGCACCCCCTAAAATATTTATGATAAAACAGACATCTCTCTCCTAAAACTTATTTATATTTTCTTTTTTAAAAGCGCTTCCTTAATTCGAAAGATTTAAAAACTTAAACTAACTCCCCTATCTTAAGGTTCTCCGCAGCTACCCAGCCGAAACAACCGACCACGTTATTTCCCAAGACTCTGCTGCATGTGCTTTAACAAACTGACACCGGTTTTTCTCAAAACTCTCCAAGAGACTACTACGAAGACCGGCTATCGGTTCAAATGCACATTCACTCCTTCTGCAACCATCTTCATCCGGATAACCAGAATTATTCCACCAAACTCCCAGGGTTGGAAATAGATCTTTTGGAAAGTTCATTCTGACTTCCAAACCATTTCTGTACACCAAGCTGACAGAGCCCGCTTTAACCCCCTGGATATACAACATATGCACGCTCCCCTTGGGGCTATTCAACAAGAATTGTGACAATGATTCGGGACCCTGAATCGACAGGAGTTCATTCTGCTCATTCCAAACCTCATCAAATTCAGGGAAACGAATATTCTTTATTTCATTGGGCTTGATCAACGGATGCATCACATGTTGAAAGGGTAGATCTTTACTGCTATGATTGATCAATTCGAATTGCCAGCAAAGTTCTGATTCTTTGAAATGCATTGTCCGTTTAAAAATAACGGGGAGCAGTTTGCTTTTGACTGAAAAGACGAGTTTATCAGGTTGATGATCGAGATCCCAATCTAACCAGCAAAGCTCACCGTGATCGGGAATATTCCAATCGGCGCCGGGGTAAAGACAGCTTTCCACTGAGGGGAAACAGTCATCATAACCATAGACAGGTCGAGTTTCAAATAAACCGAAATCCTTCTCGGGTTGTTTGAAGTGCCTTGGAGCGGTGGTAAGCAGATCAAAACCATCAAAACAAAGCCTGCTGAGTCTTGCTCCATCATTAAGATCATACTCAACAAGCCATTTTTCAAACGTCTCAATTTTCTTCATGGATTAGTACTAAACCTGCAGGCAGAGCTAAGAAGGAAGGTTAGATAAAGCTTACACCAGTTGCGAACCGGTCCGCCGTATTAACATCAAAATAAAAAAACCAATCAGCCTCTACGAAACCGCAGAAGCTGATTGGAAAGTATCACTCTATCTATCTACGAAACAATTCCTGTTGTTCCGCCTCTTTCGAGTTCGATATCCATATTAGGTTCGTTCGTCTGCCAGGCACCGGCTGTAAAGTCCGGGAAGTACGCAGGAACACCATCATTTGCCACAGACCACTCGCTGAGTAACCCCGCAGAACTCCAGGAAGCAGCATCGTAAACATCCATATCAAGAGGAATTCCATTTCGGAGGCAGTCTATCAGGCGCCATGTCATAAGCGTATCCATACCTCCGTGACCGCCTACTTTCTGTGCCATTTCGCCAACTCTTTTAATAATTTCGGGCTTATACTTTTCTATGACTGCATCAAACTCCTCTTGCTCCAGCCATCCATCATGGCTTTTTGCAATTCGGGGCTCGGGGTATTCTCGCGCCACCCCTTCCGTTCCGCTAAGCAGGTGGATACGTGAATAAACCCGGGGTGAGGTTACATCATGCTGGAGCATAATCGTCCGTCCTTTGAACGTTTTGATGATGCTCGTATTCATATTTCCACGGAATTCATTATCAACAAAATCTTCAAAAAATGGATCTGACTCAGCCAACTCGCGAGTTTTTTTCTGCATCATAAAGTCGGCACTGGAAACCGAGACCATATATTTCATCTGGTCGCCATAGTTGATTTCCATACTTTGAGCAACACTCCCCAGTCCATGCATCGGGTAGAGGTTTCCATTTCTTGCAGCATTTTCTCGGAAACGCCACATGTTATGATAATTACCCCTGGTAAAATTATGGCGCATCAATTGATGAATATATGCACCCTCGCCATGAATCAATTCTCCGAAGTATCCTTCTCGGGCCATATTCAGAGTCACCATTTCAAACTCACCATAGCATGCATTTTCCAGCATTATGCAGTGCTTTTTCGTTCGTTCTGATGTTTCAACCAATGCCCAGCACTCTTCCATGCTTTGCGCAGCAGGTATTTCCGTAGCCGCATGCTTTCCATTTTCCATAGCATAGAGGCTTATTGGAGCATGCAAGTGCCATGGGGCAGCATTAATTACCAAATCAATATCATCCCTTTCGCACAACTCTTTCCATGCATCTTCACTTCCCGTGTATGTGTCTACGGGCTCGTCGAATTCTGCTGCCACTTCATTGAGAGCCTCTTCATCAATATCACAAATAGCTTTAATCTCCGTTCCTTCAATTCTTCGAAGCCTTCGCACATGGCCGCTTCCCCGGCTGCCAACTCCAACAAAACCGATGCGAACTACATCCAACGCGGGAGCCGCATAGTTATGCATATTAAATCTTTGCTGACGCTCTTTTAGAAATTGAGTTCCAGAGTTGTCTTCTTTAGACCCAAGTGCGCCCATCCCTGTAAGCCCAAGTGTGGCAAGTCCGCTTTTTTTAATGAAATCTCGACGATTAAAACCCATTGTTTTTAAATTTTAATGATGGTTAAAGTTGATCAGCGTTCCGCTGAATTCATTCTCATTTAATTAGTAATAAACCTTTTTTTAGTATCCCAATTCTTCAGGCAGGAAGATCGGATCGTTGCTCATCCATTTTCCGCGTGTAAAATCCGGGAAATCGACCGGTGTTCCGCCTTTTGAAATCGACTCTTCTGATAATGGCACGATCGCCGCGCTTGCTACAGCGGAGTACACATCAATAGGAGGATTTACTTCGCGCTTGATGGATTGAACAAATGCGTTTCGTACAAACCAATCTTTTCCTCCGTGTCCGGCTCCTTCCGCTTCCGCCTCATGTTTTTTCCAAACGGATGAATCAAATTCATCCTGGTAAGGCTCAAAATCTTCCCATGAATGGTTTGGACTTCGTCCTTCAATATAAATTCGGTCCGCTTCTACTTGCCACAAACCATTCGTTCCCTGAACTCTGAAAGCTTTATTATTATCACCGCGTGGCAATGTGGTATCGTTAATTACATGTACAGTTTCGCCATTGGCAGTTGTAATAGTAACCGTTACGATGTCACCTTTTTTAAAATCAGCATCTTTATACGGATGATCTTCATCTCCGTGCTCATCAATATATTTTTCCAATCCTACTGATTTACTTGCAAAAGCGGAAAGAGTCAGATAACGATTTCCCCGATAGATATCCAGCCAGTGACCTATTGCCCCTGTCCCATGATCCGGATACAGAAGTGCATTTCTGTTCATGTTGTGAAGTGTTCTCCAATCGGAGGTGTCATTTCTTTCGGGGCCCGGTCCAAATCTCGCATTTTCTCTGAACAGAACACCATACAGGTTATGTTGATATCCGCCCTGGCAGTGAACCAATTCACCAAATAATCCCTGGCGAACCATATTCAACACAGCCATCACATCTCTTTGATAGGCTGTATTATGTAAAGGCATAAGTGGTACTCCGGTTTCCTCGTACGTATCTACCAGGTCCCAGCAACCTTCTAATGAAATAGCTGCCGGTATTTCAACCGCAACAAATTTTCCGGCCTTCATAGCTGCAATGCTCTGGTCTACATGATAATCCCAGGGTGTACTGATAACTACTCCGTCAAGATCATCTCGCTCCAGCATATTCAGATAATCTTCCGGTCCGCCGGTATACAGCTCAGGAGTGCCCTTCCCTGCATCAACGACTCGTTGTTGAGCTCTTCGGGCATTTTCCTCATCCACATCACAAATAGCCGGAATTTCTACATCTGCCCGGCTGGCAAATCCGCGGACATGTCCTCCACCCCGCGAACCTGTACCGATGAAACCGAGCCTTACCTTTCGATCGTCAGTTCCTCTTAAAATATTATAGGGCATTACTGAAAGGCCGACGCCAGCCATTGCACTGGTTTGAATAAATTTTTTCCTATCCATGAAACTGTAAGATTAGTGAAAATGAGATTTGTATTTAATAAAGAGTTCAGATAAAAATGTTATCTGTTGAAAGAATTTCATTATTAAAAACAAATATAACAAAAGAATAAATTGTTGAATTGGTAAAAAATAGTAAATAAAGAAAGTTTTAAAAATTATTTTTAATTGGCATTCATCATTTTTTTTGGCTTTTATTGAGGAAAGAAACGCTTAAGTCCTTTATCGTAAGGCCAAAAGCTAAACCTTATATAATATTGAAGTCACCATAACCCTATAATTATCAGTAACAAACTTCTATAATAGGGAATGAGTAAGTTTGCGATTGAAATATGATAAAGGGTGAAAAACCAAAAAGGACGAAAACGAAATCACTATTTAAAAGTTTTTATAATTTTTATTTTTTTTATTCTTATTATTTAATTGTTTAAAAATTTCATTTATTGTTTTTTAGATTACGAGAAATTTCAAATTATACTGACAACCCATTGAGCGGGCTTCTTGGTATCTTTACGATGCACGTGGCAACCCTCTTTCTACCAATTATTTACTTAGCATGGATCTAGAAAAAATCAATACTACCATTCATACAAGAAAGGAAATCGAAGGTCAGCCTGATCTTTGGATTGAAACCGTCAACTCTTTAAAAGATGATCAACAAATCCGGGACTTCCTTACACCACTTTTTGAAAAGGAGTCTTTAGATATTGTTCTGACAGGTGCGGGTAGTTCAGCTTTTATTGGAGAAACTGTTGAAACATCTTTCCAGCTCGGTTCTAATATTCATGCCAGAGCTATTGCTACAACAACGCTCGTTACACATTTCGAAGATTATATCAGAAAAGATACACCACTTCTTCTTATCTCTTTTGCAAGATCCGGAAACAGCCCGGAAAGTAATGCTGTGGTTAACATCGCAGAAAAATCTTGCGCGGATGTACACCATATAGCCATCACTTGTAATAAGAATGGTATCCTTGCCGAAAGGATGGACGAACTTGAAAACGGACTCACTGTAGTACTTCCACCTCTCTCGGAAGATAAAGGTCTGGCTATGACCGGCAGTTTCACATCAATGGTATTAACAGCCTTACTAATAGCGGCTGATGGCGATAAGGAAAAACAAGCATCCATTATAAAAGACATCGCCTCAACAGCAAAGAAAACGATTAAAACTTGTACTCCCGATTTAGAAGAGCTCTCTTTCAAACATTTTGAACGAATTGTCTTCTTGGGTTCCGGTCCCCTTTTGGGAATTGCACGAGAGTCTCACCTAAAGGTTCAGGAACTCACGGATGGAAGCATTTGCGGGAAGTTCGACTCATTTCTTGGCTTCAGGCACGGACCTAAAGCAGTAGTTGATGATGAGACCGTTATTGTTTTTCTCTTTTCTACAGATGAAAAAGTTTTCAAATACGAAAAAGATCTTGCCGAGCAAATTTTACGGGATGATATTGCCAAGCATTGTGTAGGTGTTTTTTGTGATGAGAAACAGACTAAAAAACTAGATATGGATCAAAAGATTGTTTTTCCTCTTAGTGATCAGGCAAAGACATCAGATTTAAATGCCGTCTTATATGTCATCCCCGCTCAAATTCTCGGACTTTTTAAATCATTAGACCTGGGACTCGACCCCGATTCTCCATCAAAAAATGGCGCAATCTCCCGAGTTGTAAAAGGCGTTACGATTTACAATTAGCAGAAATTTATCAGAATTAAATTTTACGATATTTGTATGCAATCTCCTGCTTTAAAGAATATTATTACCCATTTTATCAGTGAAGAGAACGTAAATAAAACTCTTCTTGCCGTTTGTCCAAACTCTGAATCTGTAACCCGGGCCGCCCTTCTTGCAGCGAAAGAAGCCAATGCCCCGATGCTGTTTGCAGCTACACTTAACCAGGTTGACCGCGACGGTGGTTACACAGGCTGGACCCCAAAAGAATTAACCAAATTTATCTCAGAAGAAACGGAACGAATCGGTCTTGAATCACCGGTTTATACGTGCCTTGATCACGGCGGACCATGGTTGAAAGATAAACACACCACTGAGAAACTCAGTTTTGAGGAAACAATGGGTGAAGTAAAAACAACCCTTGAAGCGTGTATTGATGCCGGTTATGAACTTCTGCATATCGATCCCACGGTTGACATTCGATTAGGCAACGATGAACCGATTCCTATCGATCTTGTCGTGGACCGCACATTAGATATGATTGAACACGCCGAAAACTATCGTAAAAATAATAACCTGCCTCCCATCAGTTACGAAGTGGGGACGGAAGAAGTTCACGGCGGACTCGCAAACATGGAAAGTTTCGATCAATTTCTAACCGGTCTTGATGAAGGTTTGAAAGAGAAAGGACTTGAAGATGCATGGCCATGTTTTGTGGTTGGAAAGGTGGGGACGGATCTCCACACAAGTTTGTTTGATCCGGAAGTAGCGAAGAATTTAACATCAAAAGTAAAGCCTTACGGTGCCCTGATTAAAGGCCACTATTCCGATTATGTTGACAATCCCGAAGATTATCCGCTCAGCGGAATGGGCGGAGCAAATGTCGGGCCTGAGTATACAGAGGAAGAGTTTATCGCCTTAATGGATCTCGTAAAACTCGAACAAAAAATCGGGAAAGATTCCGGACTTCAGGATGCTTTAAAAAATGCCGTGATTGATAGTAACCGATGGCAGAAATGGCTCTCTAAAGAGGAGAAAGGAAAAGATTTTGACGACCTTTCGGATAAGCGCCAACTTTGGCTGATGCGAACTTGTAGTCGGTATATTTGGACAGCAGCGAATGTTCAGGAAAGCCGAAAGAAATTGTATAAAAACCTTGAAGGAGTTCGGGATGCAGATGCATTTGTAATTTGGCATCTTAAGAAATCGATTATGAAATATTATCATAATTTCAATCTGATTAATTTCTCGTCTGATTATCCTGAGTTAGTGCAGTAGTTTAATCGTTTTTAAAACCGTTTTTATGTCAGAAGGAAAAACAAACGACATAATGGTCATCGGAGAATTGAACGTTGACCTGATCTTCAACCAGTTGAACAAAGCCCCTGAATTTGGCAAAGAGCAGCGGGCTGATGAAATGACACTTACACTGGGAAGCTCTTCCGCAATTTTTGCCTCCAACTGTTCAAGCCTTGGATCCACCGTAGCATTTTGTGGAAAAGTAGGGGGAGACAGCTTTGGAGAATTCGTAATGCAGTCTCTTGATGAGAAAAATGTCAACGCGGATGCGGTTATCACTGATGAAAATCTAAAAACCGGCGCAACGGTTATTTTTAATCACCATGATGACCGAATGATGGTTACGCACCCCGGCGCAATGGAGCACATGACTGTGGATGAAATTCCGGATGAACTTTTCAAAAAGAGCCGACATCTACATACCGCGGCGATTTTCTTCCAACCTAGAATCAAAAAAGATCTTGTAAAGCTTTTCTCAAAAGCCAAAGAGTTTGGGCTCTCCACATCTTTGGATACGCAATGGGATCCCGAAGAAAAATGGGACCTTGACATTGAAAAAATTCTGCCGGTGCTGGATTTCTTTTTGCCGAATGAGGATGAACTCATCGAGCTCACAGGAAGCTCAAACCTGGATGATGCCTTAGATAAAATCTCCGATTTTGATACATGTGTTGTTGTTAAACGCGGCACAAAAGGCGCCATCATGCAAAAAGATGGAGAACAAACCAGCATTCCCGCTTATCAAATAGATAATTTGGTGGATGCAATTGGAGCCGGCGATAGTTTTGATGCTGGCTTTATCACATCATTCCTGAAAGGGAAAAGCTTAGAAGAATCCCTGAAATTTGGAAATCTTGCGGCGGCTGTATCTACAACTGCTGCGGGAGGAACCACGGCTATTACAAGTTTTGAGAAGGTAATTGAGAAGGGGAATACACTTGAACTTTCTGCATCATGACCTTACAAGAAAAATTCAAAGAACTTGAGCAAAAAAAATCCGCCCTGCTGGCTACAAATTTCTACAACTACGAGACAGTAACGGGTGTTTTACAAGCGGCAGAAACTTTAGAGATGCCGATTATTTTGCAAGCCAGTCCAAGCACCATCAATTATCTGGGAGTAAATGTAACGGCGGCTTTAGCTCGATCTGCTTTGGATAAACATGGCGTTGAAGGGTGGCTGCATTTGGATCACGCTCATGATTACTCTTTGATTCAAGAATGCCTGGAGGCCGGGTTTGATTCGGTGATGATTGATGCCAGCGAAAAGCCGTTTGAAGAAAATGTTGAGATCACATCAAAAGTAACTGAACTGGCCAAAAATTACGGCGCGAATGTAGAAGCCGAATTGGGATATGTTGCCAAATTGGGACAGGCTCAACAGAAAGAAGACGGATTTACCAAACCGGAAGAAGCCAGGAAATTTGAAGAAGAAACCGGGATTGACGCCCTTGCCGTAGCGATTGGATCGGCCCACGGATTTTATGATGCTGACCCTAACCTGGATTTAGAACGACTCAAAGAAATTGATGACGTAACGGAGTCTGCCCTTGTTTTGCATGGCGGATCCGGAATTCCTGAAAATCAGATACAAGAAGGCATTCGAAGAGGAATTCGAAAGATTAATGTGGCTACGGAAATCAAGGATATGTTTATGAACACGCTTCAGGAGGATCTCAGAAATAATGATGAGATTGACCTTCGAAAAGTATTTCCATCAGCCATCAATAAAGTAGACAAACTTGTTCAGTCTAAGCTGATGATTATTAAAAGTTTACATGACTAGAAAGATTTCAGAAGTAATCTTTCTAATTACATTTTAATCACTAAAAAAACGGGATCCAATGAAATCAAAAATTTGGCTTGTATTTGCACTTATTACAACAATTTTCTGGGGCGTTTGGGGAGCCTTTATTGAAATCACCGAACAAGCCGGATTCCCGGCCACTCTTGGCTATGTTGTTTGGTCGCTAACCATGATCCCACCCGCTTTAATCGCACTCAAACTGGTTGATTGGAAAATTGAAACAGATAAGCGTTCGATTTTATTAGGTTCAGCCATTGGCTTTCTCGGAGCCGGCGGACAGCTTATTCTCTTTCATGGCGTAAGCATCGGGCCTGCGTATATCATTTTCCCGATTATTGCGCTTTCACCGGTTATCACGGTTTTGCTGTCTCTTATGATTTTGAAGGAGAAAACAAACAGTAAAGGCTGGTTAGGCATTGTTTTGGCATTAGTTGCTATTCCTCTTCTCTCCTATCAACCACCGGATAATACCGTAGTTGAAGGGTATTGGTGGTTGGTACTGGCACTCGGTGTCTTTTTTGCCTGGGGAATTCAGGGATTTTTTATGAAATTTGCCAACGAAACCATGAGTGCCGAAAGTATCTTTTTCTATATGGCGGTAACCGGTGTTTTGCTGTCTCCGATTGCTATTGGAATGACCGATTTTTCACAGGAAATTAACTGGGGATTCAAAGGGCCGTATCTTGCAGCATTAATCCAGGTTCTTAACTCTATTGGCGCATTGTGCCTTGTTTATGCGTATCGATATGGCAAAGCGATTGTAGTATCACCGCTTACAAATGCCATCGCTCCGGTGATAACCATTGTGATTTCATTAATAATTTATGCGGTTATCCCTCATACCGTTACCTTAATAGGGATGATTCTCGCAATCGTTTCTACATTCTTGTTGGCGATTGTTGAGGAAAGCACTGAACAAGCAGAAGAAATTGACGATAAATTCGAAGAGGTAGTAGCAGAATAAAATGAGTCCGACCGGCGAAGATTTATACAACGAAATTCCAAAAATTGACGCTCATATTCATCAAAACGCGAACCGGTCGGCTTTACTCGATGTTGCCGAAGATGATGGATTTCGATTGTTATCCATCAACACGGAGATTCCTGAATTTCCTGATCCGGAAGAACAACAAGAAATTGTTCTAGAGTGCAAATCAGAGGATGCGGATCGAATCAATTTCATTACTACGTTTACAACGGAAAACTGGGGTGAAACCGGTTGGCAGGATCAAGCGATCGAACAAATTAAGACCGGACGCGAGAATGGCGCTGTTGCCGTAAAGATCTGGAAGAACATCGGGATGGATCTGCAGGATAAAGACGACAATTTTGTGATGGCAGATCACGATGCTTTTGATCCCATCTATGAGTTTCTCGTAAAAGAAGAGATTCCACTTGCCGCTCATCTTGGCGAACCAAAAAATTGCTGGCTTCCACTCGAGGAAATGACCGTTGAAAGTGATAAGGATTATTTCTCGAAAAATCCGCAGTATCACATGTATCTTCACAAAGAATTTCCCTCTTATCAAGAACAGCTTCAGGCGAGAGACAATGTTTTAGAAAAGCATTCCGATTTGAAATTTATTGGGTTACACCTGGCCAGTTTAGAATGGAGTGTTCGAAAAGTAGCAAACTGGCTGGACCAATTCCCCAATGCCGTTGTTGATCTTGCGGAACGGGTTTGTCACTTGCAATATCAAGCGATTGATCATCAAAAAAAGGTCAAAGAATTTGTCGAGAAGTACCAAGACCGAATTATCTACGGCTCCGATCAGATTGATGATGGATCTATAGCACCTGAAGAGATTCAAAATGTAATCCGAAGTAAATGGACCAACGAGTTTGAATTTTTCGCTTCCGGGACGATTCAATCTGCATGGAATGTCAGCCAGCCGTTTAAAGGCTTGGGATTAGATAAAGAAATCCTGGAAAAATTATTTCATGACAATGCAATTCGCTATTATCCACGGTTGGCTATAAAAAGTTAATCGTTATCTGACTCTCTAACATCTCAACCAAGACATATGCTACTATCTACTGTTGATTGGCTGATCATCGCCGCGTACATGCTCTTTTCACTGGCTGTTGGATTTTGGGTGATGAAAAGGGCCGGGAAAGACTCAACAGAATTTTTTGCTGCGGGAAAAAATATGCCGTGGTGGTTGTTAGGAATTTCCATGGTGGCAACCACATTTTCAACGGATACACCAAACCTCGTTACCGATCTCGTTCGGCAAAACGGAGTAGCCGGAAACTGGACATGGTGGGCGTTTCTTTTAACCGGGATGTTAACCGTATTTGTATATGCAAATCTCTGGCGGCGATCCGGAATTTTAACCGATGTTGAGTTCTACGAATTGAGGTATAGTGGGAAATCAGCCGCTTTTTTGCGTGGATTCCGTGCGGTCTATCTGGGACTGATTTTTAATGTGATTATCATGGCGAGTGTGTCATTGGCAGCCATCAAAATCGGAAGTGTGTTGATGGGAATCACGCCTTTTCAAACCATTTTAATTGCCGGTATTGTTACAGTGATTTACAGTGCACTGGGTGGACTCCGCGGCGTTTTAATTACTGATTTCTTCCAGTTTTTC
>CAYRDO010000024.1:0-29842 GCA_964422985.1 uncultured Rhodohalobacter sp.
CGGGGGAGGAATCCTCAACTTTAACAGTGGTTTTGCCATATGGGTAGCTATCACGCTGATACTTTTCTTGGCTGTGATGGGCAAATATGCAGTTCCGCTGATTATGGGTGCTCTTTCTGAGCGTGAAGAACGCATCAAAGATTCTTTAGAATCAGCAGAGAAAGCCCTCGCCAAGGCAGAACAAATTTCGAAAGAAAATGACAAGGCTTTACGAGAAGCAGAAGTGAAAGCTCAAAAAATTCGAAAAGAAGCTTTGGAAGATGCCGAAGTATTGCGCAGTGAAAAAATTGAGAAGGCAAAGAAAGATGCCGCTAAAATTCTTGAAGACGCACGCAATACTATAGAGCAAGAGAAAAAAAGAGCACTTACTGAGTTAAGGGATGAAGTTGCAGACCTGGCGGTTAAATCTGCATCAATGATCATCCACTCCGAGCTCGATGAGAAGAAGAACAAAAAACTCGTTGATTCATTTATCAACGATCTACCAAAAACGAATTAATCAATGAGTACCAAGGCTGCAAAGCGATACGCAAATGCTTTTTTGGGTTTAGCACTCGAGAAGGATATTCTCGAAAAGACCAGGGAAGATATGCTCTTGATTAAAAACACAATTGATGGATCCTCTGATCTTCAACTGTTTCTGAAAAATCCCATCATCAAAAAAGATCAAAAAAAGCAGCAGTTAAAAAGATCTTTGATGGGAAAATCCAGGATGTAACATTTGAGTTTTACAATCTCCTGGCTAGAAAGGACAGGGAAGCATTATTAGAGGAAATATCAGACAAGTTTCTTGAATTATACAATCAACATCAGGGTATCATAAAAGTAGGAGTAACCTCTGCCAAGAAGCTGGATGATTCTCAATTAAAAGAGCTTGAAAAAAATATTGAGAAGTCCACCGGCAAGAAGGTGCAGTTTGAGACCGAAGTAGAAGAAGATTTAATTGGCGGTCTTAAAATCCGAATTGAAGACACCGTGGTGGATGGATCTGTTAAATTTAAATTAAGTCAGTTGAAGGATCGTTTGTCTTCAACTGCAGTTGAATAAAAAATTTTAGGATAAGTAATGAGTCAAGTCAGACCTGACGAAGTATCGGCTATTTTAAGAAAACAACTGACCGGTTTTGACGGCGAAGCTGATGTATATGATGTAGGTACCGTTCTGGAAGTTGGCGACGGTATTGCTCGTGTATACGGACTTTCAAAAGTACAGGCCGGCGAATTGGTGGAACTTCCTGATTCTGTTGATCAAGACGGAAACCCGGTTCGCGGAATGGTATTAAACCTCGAGGAAGACAATGTTGGTATTGTACTTTTCGGTTCTTCCAAAGTTGTTGAAGAGGGTCATACAGTAAAACGAACAAAAAGTATTGCATCTCTCAATGTTGGAGATGGCCTCCTTGGCCGAGTGATTGACCCTCTTGGGAAACCACTGGATGGAAAAGGAGCTATTTCAGGCGATACGATGCGTCTTCCGCTCGAACGGAAAGCGCCGGGTGTAATTTATCGTGAACCTGTAAGTGAGCCACTTCAAACAGGCCTCAAAGCGATTGACTCTTTGATTCCGGTTGGACGTGGACAGCGTGAGTTGATTATTGGTGACCGCCAAACAGGAAAAACAGCTGTGGCAATTGATACAATCATCAACCAGAAAAACACGCAAGACACAGACGATCCTGTATTCTGTATTTATGTAGCTGTAGGTCAGAAAGGTTCAACCGTAGCGAATATCGTAAGTACACTGAAAGAGCACGATGCTCTGGATTATACGGTAGTTGTTTCTGCACCGGCTAGTGCATCAGCGCCGTTACGTTATATTGCACCGTTTGCCGGAGCTGCTATTGGGGAGTATTTCCGTGATACAGGCCGACACGCTCTTGTAATTTATGATGACTTGTCCAAGCAGGCGGTAGCTTATCGTGAGCTTTCACTTCTGTTGAGACGTCCTCCGGGCCGTGAAGCTTATCCTGGTGATGTATTCTATTTGCACAGCCGCCTCTTAGAGCGTGCAGCAAAAATTATTGATAATGATGATGTTGCCAAGCAGATGAATAATGTGCCCGAAGAGTTGGCACCGAAAGTGAAAGGTGGCGGATCATTAACCGCACTCCCGATTATTGAAACACAGGCAGGTGACGTATCCGCGTACATTCCGACGAACGTAATTTCGATTACCGATGGCCAGATCTTCCTCGATACAGATCTCTTTAACTCCGGTATCCGGCCTGCTATTGACGTAGGTATTTCGGTATCTCGTGTGGGTGGATCTGCTCAGGTTAAATCTATGAAAAAACTATCCGGTACATTGAAGCTTGATCTTGCTCAGTATCGTGAGTTGGAGGCGTTTGCGAAATTCGGTTCCGATCTTGATGCGGCCACTCAACGACAGTTGAAACGTGGTGAGAGAACGGTTGAATTGATGAAGCAGGGCGAATACAAGCCGCTTCCTGTTGAGCAGCAAATTGCATTGCTGAAGATTAATAACGAAGGTTTACTTGATAAACTTTCTGTTGATCAGATTGGCGATTTTGAGAACATGTTTCTTGAAACCATTCAAGCCAAATACAGCAAAAAGATGGAACGACTTGCTGATACCGGAATTCTTGATGATTCCTTTGGTGATGAACTCATCAGCACGGCAGAAAGTACAATCGATCAATTGTTAGCTTCAACAGAAGAAGAATAAGTAGATGGCGAATCTCCGGGACATACGAAATCGGATATCATCGATAAAGAATACCCAGCAGATCACAAAAGCCATGAAAATGGTTGCTGCTGCAAAGCTTCGTAAAGCTCAGCAGCGCATGACTGCAACTCGTCCGTATTCGAAAAAGATGGCACAGGTTGTTGCAAAACTTGCTTCTTCGCAGCAAAATGTTCAAAACGATCTTTTGCGAGAACCGGAAGAGGTAAAACGTATTCTGATGATTGTTGTAGGATCTGACCGAGGACTTTGTGGCGGATTCAATAATAATCTCTTTCGAAAAGTTGAAAGCCGGATTTCCGATCAATACAGTTCCTATAACCAGGAAGGAAATCTTGACATTATTACAATCGGTAAAAAAGCTACAGGCTACTTTAAGAAGAGAAATTATAAAGTTGTACAGCAATATCCCGGTTTCTTTGATGATTTGAATTATGAAGAGACTTCTAAGATCATGAGCTTTGCAACGGAGCAATTTGTTGAAGAGTACTATGATAAAGTTTTGATCGCGTTCAACGAGTTCAAAACGGTAATAAGCCAGAATAGGTTGATTGAAGAAACCCTTCCGCTCAAGACGGAATCGATCGAAGAGGTTGAGGATGAGTCATCAACGAAAAAAGATTATATTTTTGAACCGGACCCGGCGTCTATTTTAGAAAAGCTTCTGCCGGTTCACCTGAATATGCAATTATGGAGAGCCGTTCTGGAGTCCAATGCAGCCGAACAAGGAGCGAGAATGGCAGCTATGGATAACGCAACAGAAAATGCGAAAGAGCTGGAACAAGATCTCAGACTTGAGTATAATCAGGCGCGACAGAGTGCAATTACGACAGAAATTTCAGAAATTGTTTCCGGTGCAGCGGCACTTGAAGACAATTAGAAGTATTGATTTATGATTGTTGATTTTTGAGTGATATATTCGTCACCCAAGAAATTATCAATCAACATTCCTTGGAGGGATGGCAGAGTGGTCGAATGCGGCGGTCTTGAAAACCGTTGAGGCCTCGCGGTCTCCGGGGGTTCGAATCCCTCTCCCTCCGCTCTCAGAAAAGCCCCGACAAAACGTTGGGGCTTTTCTTTTAAATAATGATGATAGTTATACGTTGATGGCTTAAACCCTTTCAAACTAACATGCCATAATGCTAAACTGTAAAGATTTATTCCGAACGGGGACGCTTCTACTTCTCGTTTTTGTACTCATCAAACCATCTTTTGCACAAGATACTCTCTCAATTACACTCCCAGAATTCCTGGAAAGAGGAATTAGCAACTCGGGTCAGCTTGCATATGAAAGCGGAAAAGTAGATTTAGCAGAAAACCGCATTCAAACTGCAAAAGCTCAACGTATTTTTCCGAAATTGGAGCTCAATACTCAACACGGTGTTGTGCCGGGAGTAGAAAGCGATGTTCCCGGATTGGATGAAGGCGAATATTACCTGGATCCCAACCTTGAAAATGATTGGGATAACTGGGCGGTGTTTACAAGAGCAGAGCTTACAGCAACACAGCCTATTTATACGTGGGGAGCGATTAACAGTGCTGTGAGAGCGGCTGAAGCTGGCGCAAAATCAGCTCAATTTGAATTTGGTGCTGTAAAAGCTGAGGCTGAGTTAAGACTTTTTGATCTTTACTATAGCTACCTGCTGGCAATTGAAATTTCCAGAATCCTTGAGGATGCCAACAATATGTTGGAAGATGTTGAGGGATATATAGAAGATATGAGAGAAGAGGGAAGCTCGGATTTAGAAGAATCGGATGTGTTTAAATTTGAGATATTCAAATCTGAGTTTGTCACTCGTCGCGTCGAGGTTCAACAAAGTCTGGATTATATAAAACGAGTTTGGGATTACGCTCTTCAGACCCGGCCTGGAGTTGTATATGTTCCTGAATCGAGTTTTTTGGACCCCGTTCCTTACGAGCTGGAGGACTATGAATACTACCGCAACAACGCGATGGAAGAACGGCCTGAGCTACGGGGAGTGGAATTTGGAATTACGGCTCTTGAAAGAAGGCTTGAGGCTGAAAAAGCTCGTCAATACCCCATGTTTTTTCTGGGAATAACAGGAAGTTTTGCAAATACTCCGAATCGTCCGCGTCAAACGAATCCATTCATCAGAAATAATACCAACTATGGATCCGTTGGAGTTGGGTTCGGTATCCGTCAAAATCTGAATATTTTCTCAATGCGGGCTGAGGTAGATAAAGCACGGATTGAATATAAACGGGTGAACGACCTTGAAAAAGCCGTATCCGACCAAATCATATTAGACCTGAACGAACGTTATCGTGAGGCAACAGTTGCCGAAACAAAAATGCAGCAGACGGAAGAAGCTCTTGCTACGGCACGGAAGTGGGTTCGTAATGAACAGTTAAATCAGGATATGGGTTTTGGAGATGCAGAAAACCTCTTAGATGCTGTTCAGAAAGAGTTAGAACTCCGGGTAACATTGAAACAAAACATCTTTGAATTGAATAAAAAAGTAGCGGCCCTGTACAGAGCGGGCGGATTACCTATTTCTCAACTGAATTTAAATTAACCAGTTATGTTTAAGAAAATTCTCACATTTTTGATAATTGTTCTGTTATTTGTCCCATCAGTTTTCGCTCAAACAGAAGCTGATACCATTCAGTCGATGTTGGAAGAGCGTGATGAAGAGATAAAAGAATTGTTGGGACCGAAAGGAACAGACTACACCCAAGAGCAACGAGACAGGCTCAAAGATATCATCAACGACGTGATTAACTATCAATCGATGGCGCAGCAAGCTCTTGGTGATACCTACAATGAAATTAGCGAGGAAGAACGGCAAGAATTTGTATCTTTATTTTCAACAATTATTCGTGATAATTCTCTAAACCGACTGGATATCTATCGTGCAGAAGTGAGCTACGATAATATTGAAGTAAATCAAGACACAGCATTAGTGGAAACCACTGCCCAATTGGAGGACGTTCGAACCTCTGTCGATTATAATTTTGGTGTGTTCAACGACACTTGGATGATTACCGATATGACGATTGACCAAGTATCAACAGCAGATTCGTATAACCGTCAGTTTGAGAGTATTATCAGACAGCGAGGCTTCGACGCGCTTATGGAAAGTTTAAGGCGCAGAGCTGCCCGGTCATCAACATAATAGTAGATGCATGGATTACTCGTTCTCCGGCGAATCACTTGCTGATGAAGGTTATATATATTCCACGTATGGGAAGTTAAAATATCTGAAGCATGCAACTGCGAGTGTAAAAACCTTAAGAAGATATGATAAAGAGAGACCGGTTGTACTCTTCTGTTCCGAAGAGCATAAAGAGATTCTGAATGATCAAAATATTGATCACCTTTTTACCCATATTTTCCACCTTCCGGAAGAGTACCGGTCTATAACGGGTTTCAAACATAATGTCTATCGTTTTCTGCCCTTCAAAAGGAACCTGTTTCTCGATAGCGATATCCTTTGGTGTAAAGACCCGGATAATCTTTGGAAACAGTTCAGCGCTTACAGTTTTACAATTACAGGAAATCAGACCTCAGATCCATTTTTTGGGGCACCAAAGGGCTTGTCGGTTCTGAAAGACATCTTTTTAGGCCGAAGGGAGCGTACATTGAAACGATTTGATATTACGTATCTCAGCAGGGTACAATCCGGGTTGATATTTGCTCAAGACTATGATTTAACAAAAGAAGTTTGTGAACTTGCCAAAGAGATGTTAAGTAGAAGGGCAGAGACTCACTTTCGAAGTCGTAAAGAGGAAGAAGGGCGCACCGAAGAATCCTGCGAGTGGAGCTTTGCAATGGCCATGGCAAAGTTAGAGGTTCAAGTAATACCATGGGTCAATGGATATGAAAGCCCTCAGCTCGATTTCATCGAAAGTTATACGGAGTACGATGAAGATTTTAAAAACGTAAAATGCCTGCTTTTTGGCAATCGATTCATTTATGACTTAAAGGGATTAAAAAATCGTTGGCTCCAAAAAATACTAATTCAGACATTTACCTCAATTCCCGGTAAAGGAGACTACTTGTATGTAACCCCATATTGCCTTCATTTTGGGTGGTATCATCAGAAAGAACCACTCAATGATTTTTCTGAGCGGTGCTGGGAAAGTCTTGTTACAGCGTAAGCGGTAACTTCAGTTTTCAAAAATCGTCTGATTGTTGGGGAGTGGTCAGACTTTATTCATTTTCTAAAATTAATTCTATCAGATGAAAACGGTACTGATGATAGCGCCATATTTTATTCCGAGGAGGCGTGTTGGATCTTTAAGGCCATTTAAGTTTGCCATTCATCTTCAATCATATGGATATCAGCCTGTCATACTCACAATTTCCAGTCCAAATGACCATCGCACAGATTTAGAAAATAGACTACTGAAAGAGATACCTGTCATTGAAGTAAAATCCCCTCTTGATCGAACAACTTCATCCCAAAAGTCTCAATCTAAAGGTGAAGAAAAGGATACTCTTCTCTTGGATTGGCTCGATAAACAAACGCCGCTCGATTCCTGGATCTACCTGTTTCTTATGAAATATGTTGAAATCTCAAAGAAAGTAAAGGAGTTGGATCCCGATATTATTTGGGCAACCGGCGATCCGTGGTCTGGGTTATGGCTGGGGGAAAAGTTATCGCGCAAGTTCTCCAAACCATTTGTGGCTGATTTTCGTGATCCTTGGACAGTTTCCAACATCAATCTCAGAAACCGATCGGCTTTTTCAAATAGCATCGATAAAAAGGTGGAGAAGCGCGTAATCCATCATGCAGATCGAGTTGTTTTTACATCCGGCTTAACTGAACAAACCTATGTTGATGAATATCGACTTCCAGAAAAAAAAGCCCGGACAATTTATAATTCTTTTGATCCTGAATTGATCAAAGAACATGAAAATGAACGTTGGGGAGAAGAGTTAAATTCGAAGTTTTTGAATGTAATATTTTTTGGGCGGTTCAGACGCCTGAGTCCCGTTACCCCCATTGCAGATGCATTAAAAGAGTTAAAAGAGATGGCTCCAACGGATGCTTCGGGCATTCATATCCATAGCTTTGGGAAGCCAGATTCCGATAATTTAAAACTGATACAGGAATATGGTTTAAAAGAGAATTTTATAAGCCATGAGCCTGTAGTACCGGAAAAATCACTACCGGTTTTAAAAAGTGCAGATCTTTTACTTTTAAGCACAAACATGGAGAGGCAACAGGTTATACCCGCTAAACTTTGGGATTATTTATCCGTGGATGTACCTATATTATCCATCGCTCCAAATCCCGAAGTTGGAGATATTATCATGAGAAGCAAAGCCGGAATTCAAGTTCAACCCGATGAAAAAAAGGAGATCGCCGAATTGTTACAATCCTTTGCTAAAGCAAAACGAAATAATGAATCTTTTCTGCTATCACCGGAAAAAGAGATTCCGGACAGAAAAAAGTTTGAGGCGAAACAGACATCAGGAGAGTTGGCCTCTTTGTTTGATGAGCTCTTAGCGGATGGCTAAAAAAGAATCGAATTTATCGGAGAAGGCCGGAGTCGTTGTATTTGCGAGAATCATCACAACGGTTATTGATCTGGCTATTGTTATTGCCACAATCCAGATCTTATCAAAAACAGATTTTGCGATCATCGGTTACCTCTTGATGATCCACGAAGTTGCCAGAAATCTTGCAACACTAGGCTTTCCGGATAGCGTTTTTTACTTCTTTGAGAGAGTTAGCGGCAGTGCCAAACGGGCGTTTGTAAATCAAACTACATTTATTTTGTTGGGCACGGCTGTTGTAGCAGGCATTTTTATTTTGTTGATCGGCTACTTTGCCCCGACATTCCTGACGGAGTGGAGCCCGGAAAGTGTTGAGCAGGTTCAACACTTACTGCCATTCATGGCACTTGTGGCCATATTTGAAATACCCACCTGGCCGGTTACAAATATTCTGCTTGCCCTGGATCGACAGAGAGAATCGGCTTGGTTTGAGATGTTAACCAGTCTGCTGACATTCTCTCTTCTTGTGGGGCCACTCGCTTTAGGATACGGATTGAATGTAGCCGTTTATGGACTTGTTGCCTATGGATTTATCCGGTTTGTGGGATCATGGATTTGGATGAGAATTGTTCTTCCTGAAGGAAAACTCAGCGACTCCGAAATTTCAGTTCGCAGACAGGTGGATTTTTCGATTCCGCTCGGCCTTTCGGCACTGGTAAACAAAATCAACCGGTATGTTGATAAATTTGTAGTATCCATTTTATTGCCAGTGTCAGCCTATGCGGAGTACACAATCGGTGCACAGGAAGTCCCGATTATTCGGGTAATACCGTTCGCAGTCGGTTCGGTTTTGATCAGTCGGTATGTTGAGTTTCAGTTAGAATCAAAAAAAGATGAATTGCTGGAATTGTGGTATAAGGGGGTCCAAAAGGTAAGTTTGATGGTAATCCCCCTCACCATTCTTTCCATCGTCATTGCATCCGATCTCATCGCTATCATCGCCGAATCAGAGGGCACCAGCTATCGTGATGCGGTTTTGCCATTTCAAATCTACAATTTGATTGTTTTGATTCGGGTGACCCACTACGGCAGTATCCTACAGGCTTTTGATGATACGAGGGGTGTTTTTTATTTGAGTGTCAACCTGGTCATCGCAAATCTCATCTTGAGTATCCCCCTTACAATGATGTATGGAATAAATGGTACAGCTCTCGGAACCTTGATTGCGAATCTTTACAACTGGTATATCACGCTCCGGCGGATTGGCGGACACATGGAACTGCCTGCACGAAAGGTGCTTCCGTTCCCGTACTATTTAAAAGTGTTGGGCATTTCAGTTCTAACCGGTTTACTGATATGGTACGGACGTATAACACTAATGAGCGACTTTAGCACAATTGCGGGGTTATCCATTAGCATTGGAGCATTTCTGCTGCTTTTTTCTATACTCGGAACCGTTCTCAATGTCATTTCATCAGATGATTGGAATCAATTGAAAAACTGGTTGCAACTTAAATTTTTATCCAGCAACAATTAGTTTTTAAACGGGTTTCAATACATAGAAGCAAGTAAAATTTGCCACAGAAGGGTAACAAGAAAATGAGATTTTTTAATCTAAAGGTATTTTTGATGCTACTTTTTCTTCCTGCTTTATTACAGGCTCAGGATGGGATTGAAGGTCCCGACGGTGGATTTCAGAATACAAATCCTGAGGATTTCCTTGCCAAAAATCTGTCCTCAAAATACTACAACGAACTTTGGACGTATCATGTAAAACTGGACAACGGCGTCCAGGTTATTTACACATTTTCAATCAATGATTTTGGTGCATTTAAAGATCGGGTAACCGGTGTAAAATTGATGGTTAGCTGGACCGATGGAAAGACCTATGTGGTTAATAAAGAATACGATCCCAGTTCGTTGATTAACGAGGCAGACAGTACGTATCTCCGGCTTCGCCACGATCGCCCTTATTGGGCAAATGGAAATTTTGATGATCAACACGTGCTCAATTTTCAGAATACAAAAGACGGCGTTCAGTATGACTTGAACCTGACCTTTTATGATATTTCTCCAGGAAAGAAAATGGGCGATGGCATTTACAAAACCGGCGATAATGAGATCGGAATGTTACTATTAATGCCGCATGCAAAAGTGAAAGGATATGTGGAAATTAATGGAGAGAGGATAGCTGCAAACGGCGTTGGATATATGGATCATATCTATCAGAATAACTTGTCTACCGAACTGATTGACCGAAGTTACAGAATTAAAACGGGAGACAGCGAAAACGGGATGTTTCTGCACTTTATCACACTGAACAAAGATGAGGTGGATACACCCATTGGCTATGGAGTCGGTTATAATGACGGAAACCCATACATGATTACTCCCTCCTCGATAGAGAAGCTTCAGAATGATAATAACCTAGATTCTGAGCTGTTGATTCGAACGGATCAAACCGAATCTATAAATATAGACGTTAAACAACATTTTCATACCTATTCCTTGTTGAACGAACTCGGAACTTTACAGCGGTTTTTTGCAAAACGGGTTACGGGAGGAGAACTTCTTGAAATGAATGGAACCGTTACGATTGATGAAGAAAAGCCGGGCTTTTTCTACTATTTAGTAGCCAAGGATTAAACAGAACTACTTTTAAGCTTCCAAAGGGATTTCTGCATCAAGCATTTTTTCGGCATACTCTAACATTTCCGGAGTATCAACATCCTGCCAAAAAGCATCACCGATATCCAGCGTATGCATTTTATGTTCATCAGCTAATGCCTGAACACCATCAGAAAGAGAGGCATCTCCCTGATTTTTATACACTTTTTTGATCTCTTCTAATAAACGCGGAGTGCAAACAAAAACGCCTGTGTCAATACAATTGTACTCATTAATCTTTTTACCAATCGCTACAATTTGATCGTTTTCTGAATAGACTTTTGTGGCATCATCGATATCAAAAATCTCATCAACTTTATAATCAACAAGAAGAGTTGCGCCATTTTCCGGAGGCCTGTGTTCGTTAGCGATCAACATCATCTCTTCGGAGAGGATATGATCAGCCATTGTGAGAATAAAATTTCCCTCTATGAAAGGTTCAGCCGCCAACACGGAAATACCGTTACTTAAATCATATTGGTCATTTCTGGCAAAATCAACAGGCAGATTACCTGTGTAAGATTCAAGAATATCTTCTTTGATCTGATTGAACCCATAGCCAAGTACAACTACCACATTTGTACATCCGGCAATCTCGAGGCTTCGGATAGTGCGATAAATTAAAGGCGTTCCGTTAACTGGAGTTAATGGTTTTAGATCCGTTTCATCGTCCGTTCCTGCCAAACGAGAACCAAAGCCGGCAGCTAAAATTATGCCCGTTTTGTTCATATAAGATGTTTTGTTCTGTGTAACCGCCTGATTAATTGTAACTATCGAAATTCTCGGAAAGGTGAGTGATAGGTTCTTCACCGCCCATCACCCGAAGCGTATTTTTTAATCGAAAATGTTGGATAAAAATGTCATGTTCCGGAATGTGTCCGTCTTCAACCTGGGGGCTCTTAAAATAGAAGCTTAACCACTCCTGGATACCTTTTTTGCCCTTTCGTTTGGCCAAGTCCAGAAATAGTGCGAGATCGAGAACAATGGGGGCTGCAAGAATTGAATCGCGACAGAGGAAGTTCACTTTAATCTGCATGTTGTAGTTAAGCCATCCGAAAATATCAATGTTATCCCAGCCTTCCTTTTCATCACCGGAAGGAGGATAATAGTTGATGCGAACTTTATGATACAGATCACTGTAAAGATCCTTGTACATATCCGGCTGAAAAATAGTATCTAAAACACCGGTTTTTGTGACTTCTTTGGATCGAAAACTATCAGGATCATCCAGAACTTCACCGTCTCGGTTTCCTAGAATATTTGTAGAGAACCATCCATTCACACCTAACATCCTGGTTTTGAAGCCGGGAGCTAAAATCGTTTTCATCAATGTCTGACCAGTTTTAAAATCTTTACCGGCAATTGGAATTCCCTTTTCAACGGCAAGCTGTGTGAGAGCAGGATTATCGGCTGACAGGTTTGGAGCACCGTTTGCATAAGGAACGCCCTCCATAATAGCCGCATATGCATATAACTGAGAAGGAGAGATCGCTTCATCATTGTTTCTGAGTCCTTCTTCAAACGCTTCAATTGACATATGGCAAGAGGAGGGAGATAGGAAAACTTCTGTGGATCCACACCAAACCATGACCGCGCGAGAGGCCCCGGTTTCTTTAATTTTATTCCGGATATCCTCACGAATCTGTTTTGTCAGATCTTTCTTCGTCGTAAATTTTTTAACGTTTTTACCCTCCAGCTTTTTCACATATTTCTGCTCAAACGCTGCGGGCATCGGTTCAATGCCTTTTAAAAAATCGGCAATGGGCTCAATATCTTCATTGTCTAAAACCTGGGCACGAGTACAAGCATCGTACACACTGTCGGAAATAACATCCCATCCGGCAAAAGTCAGATCATCCAGATCAACCAAAGGAAGAAAGTCTTTAATCAGCGGACTTCTGTTTTCTGATCTTGCACCCAAGCGAATCGTCTGCATTTGTGTTAACGATCCGATCGGTTTGGAAAGACCCTTACGGATTGATTCAACACCTGCAATAAATGTAGATGCAACTGCTCCCATCCCAGGTGTCAAAACTAATAGTTTGCCGTCTGATTCAGATGATTGGTTGTTTTCTGACATTCTTTTTACTTATGTGATCCATTTGGCTGCGCCAAGATAATGAACTTGTGACGCTTTTTTAATATTTAAATAGGAATAATGTAATACTACGTTAACATAGGTTAATTAGAGCATTTCACTTCTTCTAAACTTCCTCCTATCTTTGCTCACCTGAAATTGCATAAATCAAAACCGATGACTGTAGACAAACATGAGTGACCGACCCTTTGCCCGCAGAGTGGCATCATCGGTGTTGTATAGCGGTGTAGGCTCTGTTTCAGCCAGGTTACTAAATGCGGTTGCACTCTTCTACACATTAAAAGTTATTTCTGAGGAGCAGTTTGGAATTGCTGCGTTAGCCCTTGCCTTTTTTAGCACGACCAAGGCATTGACAGAACTCGGTCTTGGGACAGCCATCGTTCAGGAAAAGAGGATTGGACGCACGCAGATCGACTCCCTGTTCTGGACCAGTTTTCTGCTCTCAATAGTCGTTTACATCCTTATTTTCATTGCCTCCCCGTTCATTGCAAACTTTTATGATACCCCTGTTCTTTCAGCGATGATACGAGTGTACATGCTTGGAATTATTGCATTTAGCTTTTATATGATTTCCAGCAAGCTGATGATGAGAGATTTGGAATTCAAAAAGCTGGCCATTAGTGATAATGTAGCGCTGGCGTCTTCTGCCGGTTTGATGATTTACCTTGCCTATGCCGGCTTTGGTGCCTGGGCGATAATTCTGGCAGAACTGGCGAACAAAGTGGGGCAGATGCTTTTCTGCATGGTCTTTAAACCTTACTGGCCGCGCTTGCAATACAGTTACGACAAGGTAAAAGGGTTGATTGAATTCGGAATGTATACCACCGGCTCCAACTTCTTTCAGAAGTTTTATATGAATGCCGATTACTTGATTATCGGAAAATTCTTTTCCATGGAGCTGGTAGGTATTTACTCGTTTGCCTACCGTTTGGTTTTTGATACAGTGAAAGAGCTGGCAAATGTCATCAATCGTGTGGCGTATCCGGCTTTTGCAAAACTTCAGTATGAAACCCCGAGGCTTAGGAACTATTTCTTTACGATGTCGCGGGCAAGCATGCTGCTGGTGGGTACAGTAATGGTAATTATCGGGGTGTATATCGATTGGTTTCTGCCATTTGTGGGATACGAAAAATGGCTTCCCGCGGTTCCTTATATGCGAATTTTTGTGATGGTTGGCATCATCCAGTGCCTCGTTACCCTCTTGCCAAAACTGATTAATGCCAAAGGTGAAGCACGATTTATATTCTATTTCACTTCAGCAAATGCCATTTTACTGCCGGCCGGTTTTTTAATAGCGGCTCAGTTTAGCATGATGGCTGTGGCATTGGTTTGGCTTACGGTTTATCCCCTGGTATCAATCGTTATCATCTATTTTGGCGCGCACCTGACTGAAACCGATCCCTGGAAGTTTGGTATGAAAAGTATAGCGGCATTTGTAACTCTGATTCCATTGGCCGCTTTAGCATATGCTGTCCGTTATGGAATCATTGCCGTATTTGGGGAAGCTAACCTTCTCTTGATTGCCTTGGCATCAGCATTTGTTTTTGCAGTTGCAGGAACAGTAATCTGGTTTCGTGAGCAGGAAGCAATTCGAGCTATTCGGAGCAACTAATTTTGTCAAAAAAAGCACCGGCATTTAGGAGATGACAGGAAATTTTTGGTACAGCCATTCTGAATTTAGTTCAGAACCCTCAAGTGCCATTAAGAACGGAGATACTGAATCAAGTTCAGCATGACTTATATATAATCTCCCAATTCGTTAAACCGTAAACCTATAATCTTTCAAAAAGTCATACTTCTGACTCCTCTCCGCAACCTGTTGAACCATCTCTTTGGGCCATTCAATCTTACGGCGACTTTTGGAGGGTGAGTTAAACACTTTATCAGCCGCCGCTTTTATATAATTCTCGTACGGCTCAACCTCAAGAAACTCTATAAGTGTAGTAAGGGACTTTTCTGGTGATTCAATAAATTCTTCATGGGTAAGCTCGCACCATTCATCATCTGCCACCTCAGATCTTAATTTAGCATTTGCCTCAACCCTTAAAAAATAATCGTCAATCGCTTCTTGTAGCGTCGGTTTGATGGAATACTTCCGTTTGTGTGTGGAAATGTTATCAAGAGGATGCCTAACAATGTGAATCAATTTAATAGGCAACTGCATTTTTTCGCGCAATTTCTCAATGATATCCGGTTTGGCCTGCAAGTGACGTGAGGATCCACCGCCTTTTTTATCACCAATAACTTTCAATCGTCGATATCGACCCTGCCATAATCCTTCGATGGCATAATCGTAGCCGGTCCACTCGCGGCCTTTTCCTGTAAATACCTTGTCCTTATGGAGGATCATTGAGAAAATCTGTTCGCGGCTGAAACCGGCTCTCAGATATCGGAGAGCATCTAATTCGTGAGAAATCACCACCTCGGGATGGGCATCCAAAAGAGATCCGACTAAGGTATGGCCACTCCGCGGATATCCAATAAACATACAGTATCGTTCAATGTCATCGTAATCCCATTTGAAGTGCGTATTTAAAATTTTGCTCTTTACAAAATGCCAGGGCACTCCAAGATCGGCCTGTAGATCTCTGCGTTCAAAGCCCATCGCATCAGATAAAGCAGTAATCTGATCACCTATTTTTTTAAATACACCCACGTTTGTACTTTGAATTAACTATTTATGTTTAAGTTTAAAATGGTTCGGATCATGGTAACCCTCTTTTCGAGAACCGGAAAGTGTTGACCATGCGGATCGCCCAAAATCAATGGTTTGATACAACATTTTTTGGGGCTGATAAAGGCTGATATCATTCCATTTTTGATAGTCCATTTTTTTCAGATACCGACCGGCCAATTCTTCTATCAGGGAAATTTGCCAATTGCTTAATCCGGATTTCCACTCATCATTTCTGTTTTTTTGAAGGGGCTTGAGCGTCTGTTTTTTCCATGATTTTTCTCCTTCAGCAAACCCGGTTTCAGTCCGTTTGTGATAGTTCAGCATTTCTTCTTCAAAATTTACCCCTAAAAAAGTACAGATTTTCTGAAGGGCACCTTTCACATCAGAAATCAAATCGGTATACCGAAGCATCATATACTGGTTGGAGGGAAGCTCTTCCACCATTCTTTCATGAGTTTGAACATATTTTCGCCAACGTTTTGCAGATATTTGGACGGACGGTGATCCGAATGGAGCCTTAATTTCTGAATAAGCTTTAGCCCGTGGATCGCGAAACAATGCGATGATTTTTGCTTCGGGATAGGCATCTAAAATATCAGGAACGTGCAGCATGTGCCGCGGGGTTTTTTCACCAACAATGGCTTTATTCCGTTCAACTCTGTAAAGTGTAAGTTGAAGAGTGAACAGGTCAACCGGATCAAAAAAATTAAATCTTTTGGACTCGTTTATCACCTCTTCTTTGCGGAGGTCCATATCCTGAATTCGGGTTTTTTGATCATACCAATAGTTGATCAATGCATTTCGGAATTTTTCTTTCTGTTGAGCCTGTTGAAGCTCTTTTTTGAGATGCTGACTGGAATGGAAAAAGTGTGTTTCAGGCGGGATGACCAAATCGCTGTGACTGCTCAGCATACGTTGCAAAAGTGTGGAACCGGATCGACTCGTGCCCAAAATGAAGAAGATTCGGTCACGGGTATTTTCTAAATCCTTCTGTGATATGGAGAGGTTCAAACTAATACCTGAAGTTCTCAGTTTTCAACAAGGTTCTTTATTGCATTCCACGTTCGCTCACAGCTTTTACCATCGGCCGAAAGCATATGTTTATCGAGGAAGGCTTGTGCCGTCTCAGCACAGCAATCCGGTTTTTCCAATCCGGTAATGATCTGGTCCATCATTGTATCGAAATCCCGTGCCAATAAACCGCCATTATCTTTTGGGGAATATTTCCAGATAAATTTTACGGAATCCACTTTTTTCTTCCGAATTCCAAAGATCGTTTTGTTAAGCCACATAAATGATTCATCCGTACTTTTTACCGGGTAAATATGAACGGTGGGTCGCTTTGTGGCATAAAACAGGTTCGCTATGCTGCTGAAATTGGTCACCAAAACATCGGCAACCTGCAGATCCAGAAAATTATCGGGATGATGATCTTTGTACTTCAACAAGACATTATTATACGAAGCTTCAAGTTGCTGTAAAAATTCAAGATAGTGGTGTTCAAACCGGAATGAGTCATGCAATCGAAGAATCACATTAATACCTCTTTCTCTAAGATCCGACAATAATTTATTGAATAAGGTGTCATCATCTCCCCAATGCGAAAATACCTCGCCATAATGCCAGGTGGGAGCGATAAGTACCGTTTTCCGGTTAACCACATCAAAAGGGTAATAGGGTTGAAGCTTCTCTTTGGGGACATCTTTTTGAAGATAATCGTGGCTGGCTGAACCAAGAGTGAGGCAATTATCCGGATGGAATCCGCTGATCTTTGACCGATGCTCAAAATCAACAGGCCCAAAACACTGCCATTTTATATCGGGATTGGGTTCTTTCATACTTCCCCAGGTGAGTCCGAGATTACGGTGAATCCATTTCCATTCTTCTTCGTCATTCGGACCTTTCCAGCCATATCCATGCCACAAGAACAATGCTTTCTCGCTTATTTTTCTCAGCGGAATATTATTATCCATAATGGTGATATCGGGATCAAAACCTTTGATTCCGCGAAGAGGACTGATCTTGTTCGAGCTCACTAAATCAACGTCGATATCCCAGAAATCAACAATTCCTTCTTTTTTGAATTTTTCAGCGTCGTTCAGTAAAACCTTTACTTTGGCATCGGTATTGTCAGAGAGGTATTTTGTAAAGCTTAATAAGTCTGCCCCAAATGTGGTGGCATACATCAGAATCTTCATAAAACTACGTAGTGTGGCAATTCACGGCAATCAAAGCTAACAAATAAAGAGTTCACCTAAAACAAACCGGATGTTGAGTTCAATCTATAATTTTGTTGATAGGAAACGTCAAGACGAAAAATCGTAGCTAAGAGGTCACCCGATCATAAATATTTTCCACTTCCTGAACCATTCGGGAAATTCCATATTCTTTTTCTACAGCCGCCCGGGCATTTTTTCGGATGGTATTCAGGTCAAACTCACCATCCATAATTTTTTGGAGAATTCTGGTCAATTCATTTACATCTTTTTCATCAAACAGGAAGCCGGTTTCCTTGTCTCTAATGGCTTCCGGAATGGCCGCGTGCCGGGAAGCAACCACGGGAGTTCCCTTGGCCATTGCTTCCAGAATGGTATTGGGGAGCCCCTCCATATCTCCGTCATTTGCAGTTGTACTTGGAACAATCATGATAGAATGCTGATTGTGCGCATCCATAATCGCTTCAATGGGTTGATATCCATGAAAGTGAATACAATCATCCACCTCGAGGTGTAGAGATCGTTTTTTCAAAGAATCCATTAGCGGGCCGTATCCATAAATATTTAATTCAGGTTCTTTGCCCAACTTGCACAGATTCGAAATTGCCTGAATAGCAAATTCAAACCCTTTCTTTTCAACCATCCGTCCCACCATCATGATCTTTTTAGGAGTGAGTGAGTTTTCCCGGTATTCAAACTCATCAACATCTAACCCAAAGCGCACGATGGAAATTTTTTCTTCGGGGAATCCAATATCAATCAGTTGAGATTTCATAAACTCTGTGGCTGCTATAAAATGGTCAGCAGCCTTTGCTAGCCTTTTGTAGCGGCGTTTCCAGCCAAATTCAGAGGGTAGCCTGGACACATCAGATCCATAAAAACTAACCAGAAGTGGAATATTTTGATCTTTTGCAGATTGAATTAATTTCACCGCATCATACCCAAAATGCGCATGGATAAGTTCTGGCTTTTCCTGCCTGATAATTTCCCGGTAATAGGGAAGCGATATATTACAATGGAAGGCAGCGAAATTAATCCATGAAGTTAAACCGTGTTTCGGAACCTCAAAAGTGGTCAGGTTCTCTGTAAAAAATCGTTCCCTGTAGCAAAGCGCCACCGGTTCATACCTTTGGTGATTCTTAACAAGCCTGTGAATAAAGGTCTCTGACTTATTCAAAAAATTGGTTTTATAATGAAGTACCTTTTTCATTAAAGAAATGAGATATGGAGAATGCCCGGTTGTTTATTTATGCGACTCGGTTGTCCGAGTGGAGTAATCCAAAGGATTGTGATTTTTACAATTTTTAAAAGGTAGCAGGATATTCTTGAATCAACAAAACGAAAGTTTTTTAGTTCAAAGTATTTACCCTGTAACGAATTGGTGTTGGATGTACGTCTATTTTAATTACAGAAAACAGTATGAAAATAGTATTTTCCCGATTGTCAATAGTCTGACGCCAAAGGTGGATCTAACTAAATACAGACAGGTTGAGTGAGGCTAAAAGTAGTTGTATTAATACGATGATATGAGCGAAGAAAAAGTTCGAAAAATTTTTATCTCCGTACTGATATTTCTGCCCCTGCAATATATTATTGTAGGTATTGTCGGTCATTCTGATGCAGAACAGTGGCCTGCTTTTGTTTTTCCCGGATTTAAGAATGTGTATGAAACAGAAAGAATTTATAATATTCATCAAACACGCTTTGAGGTCTACAATTCGTCTGATGAAAAAATAGCCAGTTTGTCGCCACATCTGTTTTTTGCCGGAGTTCCAAGATCTCAAATTGCCGGGCTCACCAGGTCTTTTTTTCATGATAAGGCCTGTATCGAATCTTTTTCTAAAGAGGCAAAATCGTTTTTGTTTGAAAATGGCAAACGTCTTACAAATCATGATGTGAGCAAATTAAATGTTGTTTACAGGAGAGATTTTCTGACGAGGAAAAGTGAGAATATTGAAATCGATTCTATTGACACCAGTATAGTCGGAACGATTCAGGAAGGGGATTGATGAAAGCTAACCGATCCTCATTCGATAAATGGATATTTGATACGTACCAGGTTTCTAATGAAGGGCTTGGACTTTTCAGAATTTGTGGGTCTCTGTTTTTACTATTTTTTCTAATTCCCGGACAGGGATTGGACCATTATCAATACCTCTCTTCACTTCCGGCCGACTTTTATGCACCGCCTCCCGGTCCAATGATGTTCTTAGACAGTTTTCCGCCATATAGAGTATTCCAGGTAATCTATGGGTTGATCATCATGTTTACCTTGGGAATGCTGGTTGGGTATCGTACAAAATGGACGTCGATCCTGGCCGGGATTTTTATTCTGTTTATGCAGGGTTTGATTTACAGTGTGGGAAAAGTGAATCACGAAATTTTGGTTCCTCTTGTACCTATTATAATGGCCTTTAGCAATTGGGGAAACAGCTTTTCTGTGGATTCATTGCGACATGGTGGACAAGACAGAAAAGCAGAAAGCTGGCCGTTGGTCTTGCTCTCTCTATTTATTGGTTTTATGATGTTTACATCAGGTTTTCCAAAAATTCTGGGTGGTTGGCTCGATCCGTCCACTCATGCAGTGAAAGCACATCTTTTTCGCCAGTTTTTCGCCCATGAGAGAGAGGCCTTTTTGGCGGGTTATGCTATTCAATTTCAAAGCGATCTGCTTTGGGAACTGCTTGATTGGGCTACAATACTTTTTGAAATTGGTTTTTTAGTAGCTGTACGTAAGGCTACGTGGTTTCGGTTTTTTCTGGTATTGGCCGTTTTTTTTCATTTCTCAACAAAGATGCTTTTAAACATATCTTTCTTGCCGAATTTTCTGGCGTATGCAGTTTTTCTAAATTGGACGGTAATCTATCAATCGAATCGGCAAAACGTTCAGCAGCTTATGAATATATCTGCTGAAAAAGCGGCGAAAATATCTGTTATCTCATTTGTTCTGTTTCTTGCTATTCTGTTTGGCATTTTAAAATGGATCAGTGTCAATCAGATTTTTGATTTAAGATCTGATCTGATGATTCACGAATCGATCTTTCTTTTCATGGCGGTTATCATCGTGAGCATCATATCACTGAAGTGGCTGCTTCGGAGAGAGAAAGTTATTTCTGATTAGAATTCATCAGACCGTTCGTTCCACCCAGGCAGGCGTTGTTTGCACATAAGAATCCATCAGTTTGTACCACGGATAACCGATTAGAATCAGTTGCATCACGAATGCATCAAACCGAATATTCATGGAAAGTGTAATCCCCAAGTGCATCCCGATAATTAAGGTAGTGGAGTAGGGGCGAAGTTTTTTCCACCACATGGTGACTCCAATCATTTCAGTAAGCCAGCCAAACAGCAAGATAATGGATGCCATGGAGGTGCTGCTTAGTGCAATCTGCTGTATAAAATTTGGATTCCACTCGCCGGTACGCGAAAGAATGTCGATACTTTTTTCGCTGATCCACAACCAGAGGTGGCGCCCATCAAACCAGGTAATTCCGGTTCCGATCATTTTTGCCACAAAAGCTGAGGTGTATCCCAATCCGGTAAAGAAAATAATGGATCCGAGTACAAAACGAGGCATTTTGCTTTTGGCGGGAAAGAAGATTGCACCCATAGCAAAGCAGAAAACGCCCATCCCGATCAAGTTGGAACTGTGGGGAATTTCACCCTGAGAGAATCGAGTCACATACTGCAAGTGCAGCAGGAACATCACTACCAGGTATGTCCATTTCGGCCCTTTCCGGAAATATGCGAGCACTGCACCGATGGATATCAAGCCGGCCACTATTAGAGCAAACTGATGATCAAAGAAAAAACTGACATCAATGTAATTAGCAGCACCCAGCGACAATACCACTTCTGAATTTCGTATTTGTGAATAGTACCCCCATTCCCAGGCATATTTAATAGTATAGATCACGATGAAGAGCTCAAACAATTTAAAAAACACCAATTCTCCCGGCGTAACGGGGCGTTTGGGCTCAAATAGTTCGTCCCCAATTTTTTCGTACCACTTCATACCTACTCTCCTCTAAAATAATCCGATTCGTTCAAGTTCGGATTCATATAAACCGAATCCGCTGTGATCATTAGAAATGGTTGAATGATCACCACAACTGAATCCTCACCAACAAGTTTTCCCTGTGCTTTCGATGCCATCCAACGTTCATTTCCGATATTTTCGGAACCAAACATAGAGCGAAGAGCATTTCGGCGGCTTTCCGTCCAGTGGGTCGTTTTCGACACGAAGTTTGAGAAATCAATTTGATCGACCCCATAATTTCGGACGGGTACAGGTTCAACAGAAAGATCAGTAAGCGTTCTCTGGTTCCAGATCTCATCATCCGGCACCTCGGTAACGTCGAGCACAATAGCCCGCGTCCAGGGATTTCCGGCCTGAGAAAACATCGGGTAGATGCTGAATGGCCAAAACTCTCCTTCATGAGTTGCAACAAGAGCGGCATAAACCAAAAGGATTACACCCAAAACTTTCATAGCGTAATTTGCAGACGATTTATCCATTCTTAATGATTACCAATCGAGAAATTAGTGTTGATAGTACGTTGCCAAAAAATTTTTCGACCGGAAAAATAAGAATTAAATAGATCTTTTTTGATGTTGTTTGAGGAGGCATACTGTTAAAATGCAGAATCATTTGCTAAAGTTAATTGTCTCGCTTATTGTTCTTCAGTTTAGGGTTATAAGATTGTGCTCAATCAAATGGAATCATATCGTTGAACCGAAATCATATTTTGATTGAATCAGCACTTGCCCATGTTATATGATGTCGATTAACAGTAGGCGAAAATAAATGCTTTGTGTCGAAAAAGGGCTTTATGAATATAGTTTTTAATGCCATTCTTGAATGTGGAGCTCCGTTTCTCGTGTTCTGGCAGATGTAGGAATCACCATATATGAAAATAATTGATGTAGCTGAATTTTATACCGATCAGGGTGGAGGTGTAAAAACCTATATCAACCAGAAGTTAAAGGCAGCCAGGCGATTAGGACATGAGATGATCGTCGTTGCCCCTCATACAGAAGCCGGGGAAGAGACACGGTTTGGCGGCCGCGTGATCTGGGTAAAAGGGCCCCGCTTACCGTTAGATCCACGATATAAAATTTTATGGCGGCAAAAAGAAGTGCATGAAATTATTGATCGAGAAAATCCGGATGTGGTTGAAGGGTCTTCAGCTTGGTCGGGCGGATGGTTTGCCGGTCAGTGGAACGGCGATGCGGTAAAGTCATTCATTTTCCACCAGGATCCTGTGGCTGTTTATCCTCAAACATTACTTGGACAATTCACATCTCTGGAACGCATTGACCGAATGTTCAGCTTTTATTGGCGATTCCTGCAAAAACTGAGCGGCAAATATGATGCAACCGTTGTAAGCGGTGATTGGTTGAAAACGCGCTTAGATAAATTTGAGGTTCACAATCCGGTTTCGGTACCATTCGGAATTGATAAAAACTTCTTCTCACCTGAACGAAGAAATTGTGAATTCAGAGCTAAAATTCTGGAAGATTTGGGTTTGCCTGAAGATTCGGATCTTTTGATATCTGTCAGTCGCCATCATCCGGAAAAACGGATCAGCACAATTATTGAAGGGTTTAAGATCGCATCCAAAAAGAAGCCGATGGGGTTGATTATTTTCGGGGGTGGACCTATCAAAAAATGGATTGAATTTAAAGCGAAGGGTGTTAACCATCTTAAGCTAATGGGTTTTACATCAAACCGAACGGAACTGGCTGAGATCATGGCGAGTTCAGACTATTTTGTGCATGGATCGGCTGCGGAAACATTTGGGTTGGTTCTTGCTGAAGCGATCTGCAGCGGCTTGCCGATTGTTGTGCCTGATAGCGGTGGGGGTATTGATATGGCTGATCCCGATTACGCTGAGATTTATGAAACAGGAAACAGTGAAAGTTTAGCGGAAGCACTGCTAAAAATTACCCGGCGCGATCGTAACGAATTAACTGAAAGTTGTGTTAAGGCTTCTAAGAACTCCATTCGAACGGTAGATGAACATTTCGATCATCTTTTCTCGTTCTATGAAAAGTTATTGAATAATGTATGATTAAGTCGTAGAAAATCAGTTTGGGGCAGTCAGTTGAGATGCTATTTCATCCCCATTCATATGAAAACTCATAACTTCACGTTGAAAGTACTCAAATATGCTCAGATACAGGCAAAGCTTTGAATTAAATCATAAATAACAACTGTTATCAAGTTTGAACGAGATAGATAGTTAGCTAAATCGATAAGCTTTATAAATTTCCTTATCTTTGCCAATTACATTTTTATACACATTTTTAAAGATTTGAGCGCAAAATTGCTGCGTTAGCCTTTTTTTATGAAAAAAGTACTTCAGTTTTTTGAACCGTTAGTCAGGTTTAACATAAGACACCCTTTTTGGGTTTTAATTATTTCGATCGGTTTAGCGGTATTAGCTTCTACATTTGCTCTCCAGCTAAAGATTGATACGGATCTAGCCAATCTGCTTCCTGAATCGAATCCGAATGTGCAAGCGCTCGAGCAGTTAAAGGAAGTTGCCGGGGGAGAAACGGAAATGAAAGTGGGGATTAAATCCCCCGATTTCCAGGCAAACATCAATTTTGCCCAGCAACTGGCGGATAGCAGCCTGGATCTTTATTACCCGCGCCTCGACATCAACTATTTTAACAGGGCGGAGCTGCGGCGGGAGACAAGTGTATTGAAAGATAATGCTCTTTATCTTGCCACGACTTCAGAACTGCAGAATATTATCGATTTTCTCCAGGAGGAAATCGATGACGCACGAGAGCAAGCAAACCCATTTTTTGTTGATTTTTCGGCCGATTTCGAAGATGAAGAAACGGAATCTGCTGAGGAAGACTCGAGCGAAATTGGCAAATTTCAGCAGAGTTACGATAATTTAATTCCCTCCGAATACCAGGTAAATGATGACAGCACGCTGGTGATTCTCTCACTCTATCCTACCGGCTCGCAAAATGATATTCAGTACCTGGAAGATATGTTTGAGGAATATCAGGATCTGATCGACTCCATGGATCCACAATCCTTTCATCCGGAAATGGAAGTTCAGTTTGGTGGGCGGTTGAAGCGTCACCTTACCGAATTTGAATCGATCATGAACGATGTATTCAACAGCTTTTCGCTGGGGATTTCCAGCGTTATACTTTTGGTGATGTTCTATTTTGCCATCAAGAAATACATCAACTATCGAAGGGGAGTCGGGAAAGATAAAAACCACGGAATTTTTCAACATATTATTCGGATGCCGGTTCCTGTAATTATAATCGGTCTGCCGTTATTAATAAGCTTGGCCTGGACGTTTGGGATTACCTACATGGTCTTGGGCGTGCTAAACACCATGACCTCCGTGCTCTTCGTGATCCTGTTCGGCCTGGGCATCGATTACGGAATTCATTTTTACGCACGATATATCGAAATTCGATCCACAGGTGAGTCTATTGAGGAGAGTGTAATTGCTTCCTATCGAAAAACCGGGATAGCCATTATGGTCAGCGCTATTACTACCGCCTCGGCTCTGTTTATCCTGTTGCTGGCTGATTTCAGAGGGTTCTCGGAATTCGGATTTATCGCAGGATTGGGCATCATGTTGGCATTGCTTTGCATGTTGTATGTGCTCCCGTCACTACTCGTTATTTTTGATCGATGGAACTGGATCTTATTGCTGAAACGAGCAGATGAGAGTAACCAGGAGCCTGCGATCCGGCGATTTCCATTCTCCAGATCCATAGTCATTGTAGGGTTGTTGGTTTCAGTTGTTGTACTGTTCTTTTCGGGAAATCTCAGGTTTGAATACGACTTTGGAAAGCTTGAACCTGAGTATGAAGAGTACGATGAGTTTAGAAATTTTGTGAATTCAGCGGATGAAGATACGCGCAGAAATCCAGCTTATATCATTGCAGATAATACCGAAGATGTATTCAAACTGCTTGAAAAACTGCGGACCAAAATGGAGGAAAATCCTAATACGCTGATTTCTGATGTGGAAGCTCTGCAAGAAAGATTTCCGCCTACAGAAGAGTTGGCTGAGGAGAAGCTTAAATCCATTTCCAGAATCAGGCAATTACTTCAGAATGATTTTATTGTAAATCAAGACAGTGAAACATTAGACATTCTTCGAAGAGGGTCTCAAACACGCCAGCCGCTGGATGAAAATCGAATTCCTGAATACCTGAAAAATCGGTTTATGACGAAAGACGGAGAAATCGGTCGTTTTGTAATTGTGTATCCAAAATCAGGGTTGTCGGATGGATTGAAATCGATCGCCTTCAAAAATGAAATTACAGACGTTACTCTAGATGACGGGACGGTATATCACGCGGCTAGTACCTCTATCGTGGCAGCAACCATGCTCGACCTGATGCGGACGGAAAGTCCTTATATGGTTACGGCAACATTTATTGTGGTATTCATCCTCATTTTTATCTCATTTCGGAGTTTTCGGTGGACATTCATCGCACTTATCCCGTTAATTGTTGGTCTGCTTTGGCTTTTTGGTATACTGCTTGTATTCGGGCTGAAATTTAACTTCTACAATCTTGTGGTACTTCCCGCAATTCTAGGCATCGGCTGTGATAATGGGGTGCACCTTGCACATCGTTTTCGGGATGAGGGCAAGAGAAATATGTGGGAGGTTCTATCGAGTACGGGTCAGCATATTACAATCGGTTCATTAACTACCATGATGGGTTTTGCCGGGCTGTTATTTACGAATCATCCGGGGCTGAACTCAATTGGTATTATGGCGGTTGTTGGAATTGGTATGACCCTGATAACAGCCCTCACATTTCTACCTTCCATCGTGCAAGTACTCGAGGACAAAAATATGATTCGATACTGATAATATTACGAATCAAATCTCGTAAATCACTGCAACTTTTAGTATGATTCATGATGCAGTGGATTGAATGAGTCAGGTCTTGAATTCATGGTTACAAAAACAGAAGCCGTTGTTTTGCGAACGGTCGATTATAGCGAATCGAGCTTAATTGTTACGCTTTTTACCCGCAAACATGGAATAATTGCGGTAATTGCAAAAGGCGCCAAACGACCAAAGAGTAAATTTGCTGCCCTCATGGTTCCGGGACAGGTTCTGGAAGTAGTGGTTTACATCAAAGGAACGAGAAGTGTTCAGACCCTTTCGGAAGCTTCATACATGTTAAAGCTAGATGAACTTCGGATCGATCTGGAAAAACTGGCGTTGGCTACAACAACACTCGAACTCATTAACCAGGTTCTGCATGAAAATGAGGTAAATGAGTTGCTGTTCGCTTTTCTTGTAAAGTTCCTTCGGTGGATCAATGGATATGACAATCCGGGCCGAATTATTTTTCCGTATGTACAACTGAGGGTGATGGATCACATAGGTATCGGAATTCAGCCGGAAGATAATTTGAGTGAAACTTCTACGGCTTATATGAATATAGAATTGGGTACGTTATCTCCAAAAGCCGAAGGTGCAGAGTCTATTCGTCTCACGCCGGGACAGTTTCAGTTCATACGAGATACCTTATCATCAAAAAAACAGTCCATTTTTGAGATTGATTTGAAAAAAAGTGAACTAAGTGATTTAATTGAATATTTAGACAGATATATTCGTTACCATATAGAAGGCGTGAAGCCCCGAAAATCCGATGAAATTTTCGAAAAAATTTTAAACACCTGATATGAAATTTCGAGACAAGATCCTTTCCGGAATACTGTTGATACTTATTGGAGTTATGCTCGGGATGATTGTCATGCTTTTTAGGGATGGTTCTTTCTCTTTCGATTTAGCAGAAGTACAGGTAACGGAAGTCAACCGAAGTTCCGAACCGGCCTGGACGGATGAAGATCTGGAAAAAATTGATGACCGGTTTGTTTTTCAGAAAGCTGCTAAGCAAATAACACCAACGGTAGTTTATATAGAAACAGTTGTTACCAATCCAAATCGCGGGAGAGGTGATGACGAGGAAGAAGAAGGATTTTGGGAGCGATTTTTACCTCCAAGAGCGCGTACGGTGGGATCGGGAGTTCTTATCACTCAGGATGGATATATACTTACGAACAATCATGTGATTGAAGACGCTGTGCGCGATGGTATTTCAGTTACATTGAACGATAAACGAATGTACGATGCCCGAGTTGTGGGGCGGGACCCGAGCACAGATCTGGCTGTTCTTAAAATAGACGGAACCGGTCTGCCAGCTGCCACCATTGGAAACTCCGATACTGTTGAAGTAGGAGAGTGGGTCTTAGCCATCGGGAATCCGTTTCGATTGAGATCGACAGTAACCGCGGGAATCGTAGGTGCTCTCAGCCGGGATGTACGAATCATCGATGATAGATACCGAATAGAGAGCTTTATCCAAACCGATGCCGCCATCAACCGTGGAAACAGCGGCGGCGCACTGGTAAACACCAGCGGCGAGTTGATTGGAATCAATACCGCAATCGCTACGCAGAGCGGATCGTACCAGGGATATGGCTTCGCCGTTCCAAGTAACCTGGCATTAAAAATTGCCCGGGACATCATAGAGTTCGGAGAACCACGAAGGGGGTTATTAGGGGTTGAAATTATTACCGTAGATGCCCAAACTGCTGAACGTATTGGAATGAACGAGATTCGAGGGGTAATGATCAGCGGTGTTGGCGGAAATCCGGCGGAGGATGCGGGCCTTCGGCCTGATGATGTTATTCTTGCTGTAAATGGAGAAACTGTGGATGAATCTAACCTTTTGCAAGAGCGGGTGGCAATGTTTCGTCCCAATGACGATGTAACGCTGACAATTTGGAGAGACGGCCGAACCTTTGATCGTGTATTAACGCTCGAAGAAAGAGAAGAGCGTGAGCCCGTAGCTTCTCAATTGGACAGCCTGGAAGGAGAAGATGAATTAGATCAGTGGGAAGAAATACCCGAAGATGGGTATGGACGTGGAATTGAACACCAACGGTTTGATCGTTTTGGATTTACGCTCCGAGCCCTGTCTACACCTGAAGATCCGGAAACCTTCAATATCTATTTTTACAGAGTTCAGCCCAATTCCGAAGCATGGGATATTGGAATCCAGGAAGGCGATGAGCTTTTAGAGATAAATGGAAGCAGTGTAAGTAATATCAACGATGTGCAAAATGAGATTTCTAATTCTCTGAAAAACAACAGATCTTTAGACCTGAAATTGCAAACTACAGACGGAGCCATTGGCTTCTACAAGTTAAATTAATTTTTTGATGAGATATTTTATTGGGTGCGCGATACTCCTGATGATAATAGCAGGGTGTTCAAGCACAGAACCGGTTCAACAAGAAGAAACAGAACCAGCGGAACCGATCGAGGAAGAGTCGCTCATTCCTTCCTGGTATAATGCCGGAACTCATTCATCAAGCGATTCCCTGTCTCTTCATGGCTATGCCCTGGCCTCTGCTATGGATTCGTCCCGCGCGACAGAACTTTCAACCCAAACAGCATTAGAATATCTGCGATTTGAAATTGACCGAACAGCAGAGGAAATTAGAAGAGAACTTGCCGGATCTTCTGCTGACGGAAATTACGGATCCTCTACATTTATTATTCGCCTGAGAAATTCGGTTGCTAATCTTTCATTAAATTCGGCGAATATTACACTTGAACATGAATCGTCGGAAAGTGGTGTGCACTATAGTTATGCAAAAGCATCAATTCCTCGAACAGAATTACCCAATTTGTTAAGAAATGAGTTGAACGATTCAGTATTTCTTCAGGAAATTGGTTCTGCTTCACAATGAATATTCATACTAAGCTCTGTTAAAATATCATTTTTGTGGTATAAGGAGCATTTTTTAGCGTCTCATTTCTCTTATCTCAAGTTGAAAAACAAATCATTAAAAATAGAGAGATAACAATAAAATATTCCAATAATCCCTTGAATTGCATATTATTAGGAAGAGGGGATTTTATTTGTCTCGAAATAGTTGAAATGATTTGAGACGAATAAAAGTTATTTTAAGTGATAAACCAGCATGG
>CAYRDO010000025.1:0-26404 GCA_964422985.1 uncultured Rhodohalobacter sp.
GATGAAAATCCCGAGGAAACTTTACTGGGATCCTATAAATGAGCGATTTAAGAATGATGATGAAGCTAACGGCATGCTTTCACGACCTGAACGGTATCGTTATTCACTAGCGGAAATTGAAGGGTTAGACTTGGGTTAATCCCAGCCTTGCTGAATAAAGTCCCATTCTTTTTTTTAAATAATGGGATAATTATAGAGTCAATAAAAACCATATACTGCTAAATATTTTCTGATGTTTATGAAAATCCAATACCTGATTATTTCTCTTTTACTTTTAGGGACCATATCCTGCACTCAAGAAGACTCAAGAATGGAATCTACAGATCAAAATGATAAAGTTCGTCTTATGACTTTAAATCCGGGTCATTTTCATGCCGGATTGGTTCAGATGAATCAGTATCCAGAAGTTGACTCGGTTGTACATGTGTATGCTCCTGAGGGAGATGAACTGGAAGCTTACCTGGCAATGATCGACCAATTCAATTCTCGGGATGAAAACCCCACCAATTGGCATCAGGAAGTGTACAGGGGAGATGATTACCTGAGCAAAATGGTAGAGGAGAAACCGGGCAACGTGATGGTAGTGGCAGGAAATAACGCACGAAAAATAGAATACATTACGACTGCAATTGACAATGGAATAAATGTGCTGGCAGATAAACCGATGATCATCAAACCGGAGCAGTTTTCAACTTTGAAAGAGGCTTTGGAAACTGCTGATGAAAAGGGCTTGGTCGTTAACGACATTATGACCGAGCGCCATGCGATTACAACCATTTTGCAAAAAGAACTATCGCAAATCCCGGAATTATTTGGTGAACTTGAAAAAGGTACCCCCGAAAATCCGGGAATTGTGAAGGAGAGTGTTCATTTTTTCTATAAAACAGTAGCCGGAGAAACACTGGTTCGCCCGGCCTGGTTTTTCGATGTCAATCAACAAGGCGAAGCTATTGTGGATGTATCAACTCATCTGGTTGATATGATTTTATGGCAACTGTTTCCCAATCAGCCAATAGACTATCAAAACGCTGACAATGGAATTGAAGTCAGCAATGCCAGAGTCTGGGACACAGAACTCACACAGTCACAATTTGAGCTCATCACAAAACAGGAATATTTTCCCGATTACCTGATGGGTGAAGTTGAATCCGACTCCGTACTACATGTGACATCAAATGGAGAATTCGTTTTTAAAGTTCGGGATGTGTTTGCAAAGGTTTCGGTAGAATGGGGATTTACAAATCCCGAGGGTGGAGATACCCATTACTCCAATCTAAGAGGAACAAACGCAAATCTTGTTATCCGCCAGAATGTAGAACAGGATTTCCAGGCGACTCTGTATGTAGAACCGGTTGGAGAAATAGATTCTGAAGAGTTTGAATCAACTTTAAAGGATGCGCTGGGGCAATTGAGTGATCAATATCCAGGACTTTCAGCTATTAACACTCAATTCGGTTGGAAGATTGAAATACCCGAAGAATTCAATGAGACTCATGAAGAGCATTTTACAAGGGTAATGGAAAATTATCTTGAAGATCTTGAAGGAGGAGGTTTATCTGATTGGGAGCGGACAAATCTGCTCACTAAATATTACATCACAACACAGGCTTATGAAGAGAGCTACAACTAACGGAAAATTATTACCACAAGATAACCGTCATGTAATCACTTTCGTTTGATTGTGATCGATAATCCAAACCGGTTTTCAAATATACTACCAAAATCTCCCATAATATTTGTAGCGTCTAAAAGTGAAAGATTTTAAAACCATTGTTTACAAACTAAGTATTATTGCTCTCAGTGTTTGTAGTGTAATATTCGGCTGTTCTCGTTCTACTCATTTAGAGTGGAATAATGAAGATGGATACCGGTGGGCAGATGTCGACCCCGGCTGGTTCGGTAAAACCGGTTTTGAAGCACTGTCGCCTTCCAAAACGAATATACTTTTCGAAAACCAAGTTACCGATGAGGAAATTGTTAAAAACCGGCATTATTTGAACGGCTCCGGAGTTACAGCCGGTGATGTTAACGGTGACGGTTTGGTTGACTTGTATTTTGCTGCGTTAAACGGCCCAAACAAGCTTTACTTGAATCTTGGGAATATGGAGTTTCGCGATATCACTGATGAGTCGGGAACTGCTCATGAGGGTTACTACAGTACCGGTGTGTTGTTTGCGGATGTTGATGGTGATGAGGATCTCGATCTCTTTGTCGGATCCTTTCACAAAGGTGTTACTCTTTACATCAACAACGGAGGGGGACAATTTTCTGCTGCCCCGCAAAGTCAATTTAATGATACCTCAAAAAAAGGGAATACGACTCTTGCAATGGCCGACATTGACAACGACGGAGATTTGGATCTATACGTAACCAATTACAAAGAAACGACGGTCAAGGATTTGTATAGCTCGGAAGAACTGGAGTGGAATAACATTTTGAACGAGCCATTTAACGAACAAAATCAAACTGGCCCTTTTACACTGGTTCCTCCTTTTGATGATCATTATACGATATATATGACCGACGATAACCGATTGGCAGGCATTGCAGAGTCAGGTGAAGAAGATGAACTATACCTTAACGAGGAAGGAACATTTAGAAAAGTTGAGAATACAGAAACAGTATTCCTGGATGAAAATGGAGAGCCACTAGGTTTGGAAAAAGAATGGGGATTAACGGCTAAATTCCAGGATTTAAACAATGATGGTTATCCCGACTTGTACGTTTGCAATGATTACTTCTCAAAAGATCGAGTGTGGTTAAATCAAGGTAACGGAACATTCAGGGCCCTTTCAAACGAAGCCATTCGCAATATGAGTTTTGCATCAATGGGGGTGGACTTCTCTGATTTAAACCACGACGGAGAGCTTGATATCTTTGTAACTGAAATGCTTAGCCCGTTACACCAACGGCGCCAACAGCAGGTAGGAGCGGATGATCCCACATACAGACGCTACTATCTGATGGACCACCAGCCACAGTACAATCGCAACTCTCTGTATTTGAAAAGAGAGGATAATACATATGCCGAGATAGCCTACTACAGTAACGTGGAGGCTACTGAATGGTCCTGGGCTACCAGATTTATGGATATAAACCTGGATGGCTACGAAGATCTTATCATTAATACAGGTTATACCTACGATCTTCTGGACATTGACACACAGGTCCAAATGATACGCGGAGGACAAAACATAAGTGAGAATTTTGGGGAATTTATTAAGAATGCCCCGTCACTCGAACTTTCCAACAAGTTTTTAAAGAATAATAGAAATCTTACTTTTTCGGATGAAAGTACTGAATGGGGGTTTGAAGAAGCTGATGTATCTCATGGACTTGCGATGGCCGACCTTGATAATGATGGTGACCTTGATTTTGTGAGCAACCGGCTCTACAAACCCGCCACTGTTTTTGAAAATAAAACTAACGCCGGCCGCATTTTGGTAAAGTTAAAAAGTGACAGCCCGAATGTGTATGGAATTGGTGCAAAAATTAAACTTGAGAGTAACGAGGGAATACAGGAAAAACAACTCTCTTCGGGTGGCGATTATTTATCAGGAGCAACGCCCGTTGCTATGTTTGCTGCAAACGATGAAACAAGTAATTATTCTATTAAGGTTATCTGGCCCGACGGGTTTATAAGTCAAATTGAAAACGCTAAAAGTAATAGAGTTTACGAGGTTCATAAAGTGAGAGCTGAACCACCACAAAAAAATGAAAATAAACCTGGTACTGATTCTCAATCCGTTTTTGTAGATGTCTCGAATCGTCTTGGGCACATCCATCATGAAGATCCATTCAATGATGAAGAGTTGCAGCCGCTTATACCGGGCTTGATGAGCCGGCTCGGCCCGGGATTGGCTTGGGTAGATATTGACGCGGATAGCGATGATGATCTGATTGTTGCTTCCGGGAAAGGAGGATCGACGGGTATATTTGAAAACAGAAGTGACGGATCGTTCATCCCAATACAAAAAGAGACTATAACTGAATTGGCGCCAGGTGATCAAACAACCATTTTAGGCTGGAATACTGAAGAGGGTGTACAACTTTTAATCGGGAGTGCCAACTACGAACAGGGTAATCCGCAGGCTCCGGCTGTATATCAATACCAGGTTAATGACCTTCAGCCGGAACGAGTAGATGAACTTGCAAATTATTCAACATCTGGTGCGATGGCTGCGGCCGATTATAACGGCGACGGAAAGGTTGACTTATTCCTTGGCGGGAGATTTGTTCCGGCACACTATCCCAAGGAAGCTACCTCAAGACTTTTTATAAGCAATAATGGATCATTTGAACCGGACAGGAATAACTGGGAAATACTGGAACAGGTTGGAATGGTAACAGGTGCAGTGTTTAGTGATTATGATGGTGACGGAGACCCGGATCTGTTGTTAAGCCGAGAGTGGGATTCCATCATATTATTAGAGAACGAAAATGGAACGTTCAGAAATGTTTCTGATGATGTGGGATTGAGTTCATACAAAGGGTGGTGGTCAGGAATTACCACAGGTGATTTTAATAGCGATGGGCGACCGGATATAGTGGCAGCTAACAGAGGGTTAAACAGCCCGTACCAAATATCCAATAATCAGCCAATTCGAATCTATTATGAAGATTTCAACAGTGACCGCCGGGTTGACATTATTGAGGCATATGCTAATGAGGAGGGCAATTATGTTCCTCGAAAGCGGCTGTTTGATTTTCGTTCTGTACCTTTTATTACAAATAATGTAAGAAGTTACGAACAATTTGCAGGTTCAAGCATGCAGGATATTTTCGGAAACCGCTTATCCGGGATTGACTTTAAAGAGATAAATACTCTGAAACATTTAATGTTTATGAATACCGATGAGGGATTCATTTCAAGGGAACTGCCTACTGAGGCACAGTTGTCTGCCGGGTTTCATGTAGGGGTGGCTGATTTCAACAACGATGGAAATGAAGATCTTTTCCTGAGTCAAAACTATTTCGATGTACCCCGACAAATACCACGTTATGATGCCGGACGTGGACTGTTACTGGAGGGAGATAGGAAAGCTAATCTTCAACCTGTCTCAGGTAGCCAATCCGGAATTAAGATATATGGTGAACAGCGTGGAGCAGCATTCAGTGATTTCAACCAGGATGGAAAAGTGGATTTGGTCGTATCCCAAAATAATGCCGAAACAAAACTTTATCTAAATAGAACCGACAGGAGGGGTTACAGGGTTACACTATCCGGTTTCTCAGGTAATATGAATGCGATTGGTTCAGCCATCCGACTGGTATATAGCGACGGCGAAAAAGGTCCTTTACGGGAAATACAAGCAGGCTCTGGGTATTGGTCACAGAATAGTTTTACTCAGGTTTTGGGAGTTAAAGAAGGGAAGAAAGTCAGCGACATTGAAGTGCTTTGGTTTGATGGAAATAAGCAAACAGTAAATGTGTCAGAAGAACCGGCTGATGTGTTGATTAAATATCCATATTAACCAGTCATTGACATTAGAATAAACTTTCTAACTACCAATAAATGTAAATAGTGTTGATGACTTTATTTAATTCCGCACACGGATTCAGATAAACATTTAATGGACATTTTATGTCTTCAACCATTCTTTCAAGCTTATCACCTCTGTTAATGCTAATGATCTTTCTTTTTCTCAGCACATGTGATGAAAAACCGGTTGTTCTTGAGGACGATACAGAAGAGATGGCAGAACGCTTGGAGAATCTCGCACACAATGTTGATCCAATGGCCAATCCATATGCCAGCCACGCAAGGGTGGAATTTATGAAGAGAATTCCGGAGCCGGTTAGCCAAGATGATAAGATCCGGTATATGGGAACCTTAGCGCAGGAGATGGTATATGCCGGCGAAACAGAATCCGCGATTGAGATACTAACTCCGCTCCTTCATAAGCTAGAAACTGATCAGAAGTATTTGGCAAGTACGTATCGGGAGTCGTTGATGGATCTCATGGCGTTTTCTTACTTACGTCTCGCCGAACAGCAAAATTGCCTGTTGAATCATTCCTCCGCTTCTTGCCTTTTTCCAATACAGGAAAAAGGTTTTCATAGTCTGACTGAGGGTTCTGAACAAGCGATGGATTTCTATCGCCGAATTCTGGAGCGTAAACCGGATAATATGGATGCACGATGGCTGTTGAATGTGGCAGCAATGACGCTTGGAAAACATCCCGAGGAGGTACCAGAACAGTGGCTGATCCCCACAAGTGCGTTTGAAACCTCCGAACCGTTCCCTCAATTCCCCGACATTGCTCCTTTTACCGGCCTTGCGGATGAGATGTCTCTCTCCGGTGGCAGTGTAACAGAGGATTTCAACAAAGATGGACTCATTGATATCATGGCTTCATCCTGGGGTTTATCAGACCAGATCCGCTATTATGAAAACAGTGGAGATGGCGTTTTTGTTGACAAGACTAAGGAGGCGGGACTTGCAGGCATCACCGGTGGACTTAATTTAATACATGCAGATTTTGATAATGACGGATTCGACGATGTATTTGTTCTCCGTGGCGCATGGCTAGGTGAGGCGGGGCTTCATCCGAACTCCCTTTTAAAAAATAATGGAGACGGAACTTTCTCGGATGTCACTGAAAGTTCCGGTTTAATGAGTTTCCATCCGACACAGACTGCCGTTTGGTCCGATTTTAATAACGATGGATGGCTGGACCTTTTTATTGGTAATGAATCATATGGTTCGGGTATTCATCCAAGTGAGTTTTACCTCAGCAATCAGGATGGAACGTTTCGCAATGTCGCGAAGGATGCAGGTGTTGCGGTCACAGGTTACATCAAGGGAATAACGGCGGGAGATTTTAACAATGACGGATACCCGGACCTCTACATCTCCAGGTTTGGCGGATCTAACAGTTTGTTCAGGAATGAGGGACCGGTTGACAACGACATCCCCAGATTTACCGATGTGACGACAAAGGCAGGTGTTGCGGAGCCCGTTGAAAGTTTTCCGACTTGGTTCTGGGATTACAACAACGATGGTTGGCTGGATCTGTTCGTATTTGGCTACTATGCAACCCCAGGTGATGTAGCCAAAGAATATTTGGGTATGTCTCATAAAGCGGAATTTCCCAGGTTGTACAGAAATAACGGGGACGATACTTTTACAGATGTAAAGTCAGATAAAGGTTTGGAAAAGGTGATCTATGCAATGGGCTCCAACTTTGGAGACATAGACAACGACGGATATTTAGATATCTACTCCGGGACGGGCGACCCGGATATGCGAACAGTAATACCGAACCGCATGTTTCGAAACAACTCCGGAAGAGAATTCTCGGAAGTCACCACGTCCGGTGGTTTTGGGCACTTACAGAAAGGACATGGGATCTCTTTTGCGGATCTTGACAACGACGGCGATCAGGATATTTTCACGGTCATTGGAGGAGCTTTCGAAGGAGATGTCTACCTAAACGCCCTGTTTTTGAATCCCGGAAACGAAAACAACTGGATCACACTTGATTTTCAGGGTTCAGAAAGTAATCGGTCGGGTATCGGGAGCAAGATCACAATCGAAGGATGTTCACCCTCAGGTCTGCGGAAGATCTATCGTACCGTTACAACAGGGGGTAGTTTTGGTTCATCAAGCCTGCAACAAGAGATTGGACTCGGAGAAATATCTCATATTGAACGTCTGGAGATCACTTGGCCGACAAGCGGTAGAATACAACTGTTCCAGGATGAAGCAGTAAACAAAGCTTACCTGATTTTTGAGAACAGCGACCAGCTTGAATCCGTTGAGGAAACGCAGATTGAGCTGAGAACTTCTCACAATCCATGATTACAGTGAAGCCCAAAATCTGTCTCCAAATTCAATAGTAAGCATTCAATACCTTTTTCGTTTAGAAATGAGCACGGATATAAACCACAAGAGAAATCCAAAGCAGCTTACGATATCAATCATAAATTAATATCCGCAGATAGTTAGATCTGATATGTAAAAAGTCTATTCATTTCCCTACCTTAAATTCTTGATATTACATGCCCAAATTAAATGACATATTTATATTTGTAGATATGATTTTTCCGGGAAGAGTATTTAATCATAATTTCAAATTTGTATGATCTCACAAAAAACCCGCATTCAATCTTTATTTGAAAACAAAAGTGACGATGATAAGATAATGTCACTTTTCATATCAGCCGGCTATCCGGAATTGGAATCAACGGTTGATTTGATTCTCGGCTTTGAAGAAAACGGTGCCGAACTGATTGAACTCGGAATGCCTTTCAGTGATCCGCTTGCTGATGGTCCCACCATTCAATATGCCAGTAATACGGCTATCAGCAATGGTATTACAATGTCTAAGATTTTCGAGATGGTTCGGGAAGTTCGTAAATCATCGGAAATTCCCTTGATTTTGATGGGATATATTAATCCGATTTTGAAATATGGTGTTGATCGATTTTGTAAAGAAGCAGAAGAAAGTGGTGTGGATGGCTTGATTATTCCGGATGCCCCGGTTGAAGAATCTTCCATCATTTCGAAAAAGGCTGAAGAACACAATCTAAACTTGATCTATCTCGTTGCTCCCAACTCCTCGGATGAGCGAATGCGAGTTGTAGATGAACATAGTAATGGTTTTGTATATTGCGTGTCTGTTACCGGTGTGACCGGAGCACGCGAAGGGGATGAGGTTGCAAAATCGGTGGAGCGTTTTATTGATCGTGTAAAAACGAACGTCACAAAAAATCCAAAACTTGTGGGATTTGGAATTAAGAGTTATGAAGACGCCAAGATAATATCAAAAGAAGTAGATGGTTTTATTGTAGGAAGCGCTCTTATTGATACCATTAAACAGGAATATCCAAATGAGGGTTGGAAGGAAAATGTTTTTAGTTTTGTTAGAAAACTGAAATACGGGAAAGCCTAACCCCCAAAAATAACATCGTCATGAATAAGTTTTTATTGAGTTTATCCATCATTGGAATTGTTCTTTTTGCAGCATGCGAGGGAGATTACAGGCCGCAATCCGTTGGATCTGTTGATGAGGTCTATGTTGTGATGGACTCCACGGAATGGAATAGTCAGACTGCACTGGCGCTAGAAGAAACCTTCGGAAAAGGAATTGAAACACTTCCGAGTTTTGAACCCACATATGATTTGACATTTCGGGAATTCAACACAAATGATGAGTTGGATAACATCCGAAATCTCAAAAATATTATACTGGCAGCTTCTATTGACGGCGAAAATAATGTATCGAAACTGATTCGTGCTCTTTTAAGTGATGATGTTGAAGAGCGTGTTCGTCAGGGCGAAAGTTTTGCTTTTCCGCTTGAAGATCAATGGGTGCGAGACCAATGGGTACTGATTTTAACATCTACTTCGGATTCATCACTGGCTCAGAAAATTCGCAATTCTGAGAATTCACTTGTCGGCCACTTGATGGAACGAGAATTTGAACGCAGAGAATATGAAATCTATCGACGGGGAGAACAGGTGGCGATCAATGATTCACTTTGGAATGAGCACGGTTGGAAAGTGCGAATGCAACACGATTATATTCAAACCGTGGATACTTCGAATGTGGTTGTATTCAGACGCGCACTTCCCGAAAATGATCGCTGGATGATGGCTTGGTGGAAAAATGATGTAGAAGGTATTGGTTTTATTGATAAGGAATGGATAAACGCAACTCGCGATTCTTTGCTTCAAAAATATGTTCAGGGAACCCGGGAGGGATCTTATGTAACGACTGAATATCGTGAACCGCGGAAAGTAATTACCAACCAGATGAATCGGGAAGATCGTATCATTGGATATGAAACGCTTGGTACATGGCGAATGACCAACGATTTTATGGGCGGTCCCTTTGTGAATTTTACCTACTACGATCCTGAAACCGAACGTCTTTTCATGATTGAATACGGACAATTTGCGCCGAGTGTGAGTAAACGCCGGTTTGTCCGCCAATTCCGTACAATGGGCCGAACGTTTGAATCCGATTCAACCTGGAACAGCGATTCCGAATCCCTAACAAATCTTAGGCGTGAAAAATAGCGGACCTACTCACGATCGCTTGCGGAAAAAGCTTGAAAAGCGGCAATCAGAGCATCGCTACAGAACATTAACTGACATTGATTCTGTTGAATCATCCAGTCAGTTAATGATTGATGGAAAGAAATTTCTGAATTTTAGCAGTAATGATTATCTGAATATTTCTCATCACCCTGTGCTAAAGGAAAGAAGCATTCAATATGTGGAAATGTTTGGCGCAGGCTCCTCATCTTCAAGATTGCTTACCGGCACGCTTAAAATCCACAAAAATTTAGAAGAAAAACTGGCTTCATTGTATCAAAAAGATGGAGCTTTACTGTTTAATACCGGTTTTCAGGCAAATAGCACAATCTTACCTTCGATTACCAACAAAGGCGATGTAATTATTGCTGATGAGCTTTGCCACAATAGCATTTTAACGGGCTGCCTTTCTTCCAAGGCTGATTTCTATCGGTTCAAACATAATGATTTGGACCATCTTGAAGTTTTTCTCAAACGAAAATCTGATTCGGATTTATCGGAAATTTGGATTGTAACTGAGTCGCTCTTTAGCATGGATGGAGATCGAGCACCGTTGAATGAGATCATTCAATTGGCAAAAAAGTATGGCGCGAAATTGTATGTAGATGATGCCCATGCCTTTGGAGTATACGGTGAACATGGTTTGGGTTTTGGCGAAGAGTACAAAAAGATCGATCTGCTAGTAAGCACATTCGGAAAAGCCGGTGGGTCATTTGGAGCGTTTGTAGCATCATCCGAAATCATTATTCAATCTCTGATCAATTATTGCAGTGGATTTATCTATTCAACGGCGCCACCGCCATCTGTAGTTGGTTCAATCGAAGCGGCATTGGAGTTGATTCCCATAATGGAAAAGGAAAGGAAGCATCTTCACGAATTATCAACCCTTTTTCATCAGAAACTGCAAGAGAATGATTTCGAGACGAGTGAAAACCCATCACACATTCTTCCGATTATAGAAGGTGATGATAAATCGGTTCTTAAAAAGAGTAAAGAACTCAAAGAATCGGGCTTGATTGTTACCGCCATTCGCCCGCCTACAGTTCCTGAAAAAAGATCCAGATTTCGGATATCTCTAACGGCGGCTCATCAAAAATCAGACTGTGAAAAATTGTTGAATCTATTATAGAAATGAATGGCAAAAAGTATCATGTATTGGCATATCATGGCTGGGGATTTAATCCTAACATTTGGCAGCGATTAGAAGGTGAACTCATGCCATTTGTAAATTTTGAAGCCGCCGACAGAGGATATTTTTCAGATTCATACCGGCCATCCTGGAACGGTTCAACAGAGACAGAAAATCTTCTTCTTGTCCATTCCTATGGTCTTCATTGGTGCGACCCGGAAATTCTTCAACAGGCCGATCATCTTGTAATTATTGGCGGGTTTTTGAAATTCCATCCGGAGTCAGAGAAAGAACATAAACGATCGAAAATGACGCTTCGTAAGATGCAGTCGCAATTTGTGGACTCGCCGGACAAAGTACTTCGTACGTTTTACGAACAAGTCTTTTATCCGCAAGAATCTAAGCTTGAGGTACCCGAAAACTTTCGACACGATCTGTTACTATCTGATTTGGGAGACCTGGACAGAGATAATCGAAAAAATGCTGATATTTTTGATTTGAATTCAATCACAATTATTCATGGGGCGGAGGATCAAATTGTGAGCAATGAGCTGGCCCGTGATATGTATTCGAAGTTACGCTTACGGAGTCAGTACTTTGAGATTAAGAAAGCCGGACATGGAATTCCATTCACCCATAGTTCAAAAATATTCGAGATATTAAACTCCCTATTACAAATCACATAGAATAGTAGAATTAGTAGTTAATATTTTGACAGAAGTTAACGGAGATATTAAAAACAATTTTTCCAACGCCGTTCAATATTATAACGACCATGCAATTCTGCAGGAAAATGTTGCTCAAAGGCTAGCTAAATCGCTTGAACCGTGGAAGTATTCTATTCCTGATGGGCCGATCCTTGAAATAGGGGCCGGGACCGGATTTCTGACAAAACATCTGTCTAAGATGTTTAAAAGTAAAGAGTTAATTATTTCTGATTTGTCTGAGGATATGGTTGAATTTTGTAAAGAGCAATCATCAGAAAACAGCTCTATTACATATAAAACGCTCGATGCTGAAAACGAAGATTGGCCGGAATCTACATATTCATTAATTACAGGGAATTACGTCGCCCAATGGTTTAAACATCCGGCTCAAACATTGTCGAAAATTGCAGCTTCTCTGAAGCCCGGCGGATTGCTGTTGATCTCTTTTCCTGCAAGTGAATCGTTTTCAAACTGGAGGCAATATTGTCTGGATTTGGGATTGCCATTCACCGGAAATGAGCTACCCGATCTAGAAAGAGTAGTCATTGATCTATCGATGGGGCCGCTCCAGGTCGATTACTATGAAGATGATATGATTGAATCTTTTGACAATGTTTTTGATTTCTTTAAACATCTGAAAAAGACGGGTACATCCACGAATCTGGCCAATAAAAAACTGTCCGTCAAACAGCTTAAGCTTTTAAATGACTATTGGCTTGAAAAGGAGAACGGACAGATAAAAGTGCAATATCACACCGCATTTATCGCTGCAAAACGAGATCTCGATTCATGATTTATCCCAAAAAACTATTCGTAACCGGAACTGATACAGATATCGGAAAAACGGTTGTCAGTTCTATTCTTGTCTCCGGGTTGCAAGCTGAATACTGGAAACCGATCCAGGCCGGGCGGGATCCCATCTCGGATACAGAATTTGTAAAGAAGGCAACCGGTCTGCCGGACAGTCATTTTCACAAAGAAAGCTTTGATTTGACAGAGCCAATGAGCCCACATGCAGCCGCCGAAATTGATGGGGTTTCCATCGGATTTGATGATATTCACGAACCAGAAACAAGTCGGGATCATCTGGTTATAGAAGGAGCCGGCGGCTTGATTGTACCCATAAATGATGATCAATATGTGATCGATCTGATAGCTCATTTCGGTTATTCGGCATTGCTGGTTGCAAAATCCGGACTTGGAACACTGAATCATACATTGCTCAGTCTTGAAGCGATGCGAAATAGAAATATTCCGATTTTTGGAGTCGTTTTGGTTGGAGAAAGGCATGATTCAAATGAAAAAGCGATTATCAAATACGGAAAAATTCAACGACTCTTCCGACTCCCAACAATACCTGATATCAACCCAACATCCGTGAAGGAAGCTTTTCACTCATCCCTAAAAAAACCTGTCTATACTGCAGAATAAGCATTTATGAAGTCTAAAATTTGGCATCCGTTTACCATACAGAAAAACACTCCTGCACCCAAGAAAGTAGTTTCGGGAGAAGGAATTTGGCTCGAACTGGAAGATGGAAAGCGAATTGTAGATTGTGTTTCGAGCTGGTGGGTGAATATTCATGGTCATGCCAATCCCAGAATTACCGATGCGATCCACGAACAGGCTCAAAAACTGGAACATGTAATCTTTGCTGATTTTACTCACGATCCGGCTGAACAGATCGCTGGTATCGTTACGGATATGCTGCCGGGAAATCTAAACAAGCTGTTCTTCTCTGATAATGGTTCCACAGCGGTTGAGGTGGCGATCAAAACGGCCGTTCAATATTGGCGAAATAAAGGAAAGACACGAAATAAAATTATCGCTTTTGAAGGAGCTTATCATGGAGATACGTTTGGAGCGATGTCTGCCGGAGCCCGCACAATTTTTAGTGAAGTGTTTGAGGATATGCTTTTTGAGGTGGATTTCGTCGATTATCCGCACACGTGGGAGGGAGATGAAAATATCTCAGAAAAAGAGGACAAAGTTATTGAGGAGATTGAGCGACTATTGGTTGAAAATCCGGATGATTACGCCGCGATAATCATCGAACCGTTGATCCAGGGTGCAGGAGGGATGAAGGTATGTCGTGAGGAGTTTTTACAGCGATTGCATTGGGTCAACCGACAGTTCGATACGCTTTTGATTTTTGACGAGGTGATGACCGGTTTTGGACGGACGGGTAAAAATTTTGCTGCAATCCGGGGCCAGGTAGAACCGGATATCATCTGTCTTGCCAAAGGATTGACAGGTGGATTTCTGCCGCTTTCCGTGACGGTAAGCAGCGATGAAGTATATGAAACGTTCTATTCGGAAGACCCACATAAAACGTTTTGGCACGGTCACAGCTACACAGCGAATCCGCTAGGTTGTGCAGCGGCCATTGCATCGATGGAGATTTTGGCTGATTCGCAGGACCGAATCCAGAAAATGGAAGTAGAACATCATTCCCATTTAGATCAATTACGTGATCATCCAATTATCGATAAAGTTCGTGTAAAAGGTACGATTGCTGCGTTTGATCTTAAAACGCAAGAAGAGAGTGGATACTTAAATTCTGTTGCTAAGCAGATCAAAACAAAAAGCCATGACTACGGGCTATTGATTCGTCCGCTTGGAAACACCGTCTATCTCATGACTCCATACTGCATTACCGAAGATGAACTGGAGTGGGTGTATAAAAAACTGGGCGAATTGATAGATGATGTCAGTGCGAGTTAATCGACTGCTGAATCAAACATTCTGAGAGGGATAATTCGGTAGACGAAAACTGCAATCGTCAGCCGATGGCGCAATTACAAATACTCTCTAAAAATCATTTCCAGTTCAGAATCGATATCTTCTACGATTACGGGATCAAATCGTTCTCCGGTGAGAGTTTCAAACAGTTCAGCATATCGCTGATAAATACTCCATCGGAATGAATCCGGGAGGTCTGGAAGTGTTTGACCTTCTTTCCCCTGGAAACCTTTGTTCATCAACCATTCTCTGAGAAATTCTTTGGAAAGTTGTTTTTGAGGCTCGCCTCTTTTCTGACGTTTTTCATAGCCATCGAGGTAAAAATATCTTGAGGAATCAGATGTATGAACCTCATCAATTAGGGTAAGTTCACCCTCATTAAGTCCCATTTCATACTTTGTATCAACTAGAATAAGTCCTTGTTTTGCAGCTATTTCCGATCCTCTTTTAAAAAGTTTAAAGGCTTTTTCTTTGATCTCATTCCAACGTGTTTCATCCACAATTCCGCGTTCCAAAATTTCTTGTTCGGAAATATCTTCATCGTGACCCTCTTTGGCTTTTGTGGCCGGTGTTAAGATAGGCTCGGGAAATTTATCATGTTCTTTCATTCCTGATGGAAGAGAGACTCCGCAAAGTTCTCTTTTCCCCGATTTGTAAACACGCCAGGCATGACCCGTCAGATATCCCCGCATCACAACTTCAATGGGAATCGGGTCACATTTCTCAGAGATCATCACGTTTGGATGTGGAACATCCACAACATGAGTTGGAAGAATATCCTCAACCTTTGAAAATCCAAATGCAGATAATTGATTCAAAATCTGACCTTTGAATGGTATGGCTTGCTTCATGATATGATCAAAAGCAGAGATCCGGTCGGATACAACGATGCCGAGTTTATCATCTCCAAGAGGGTAAACATCACGGACCTTTCCCCGGTATGGCTCCCCGGCATTTGTTGCGTTCGTAGATTCAATGCAATGCTTGAGCGCTTCCTGCTGGTTCATCTGAGATCAGGCATTCGGGTTTTTAGTAGAGTTTCTTGGAACAAGGATAGGATCGATCACGGTTTGAACTTTCTCGTCGGGATCGTGACGAATAATTTCAGCCAATCGTTTAGTTGCAGAAACTCCCACCGAATACATTTTTTGATCGATTGTGGTGAGATCAAGATACTTGGTAAATTTAATATTATCGTATCCCATAATGGCAATATCCTCAGGAATTCTCATTCCCAGCTTTGTAAGAGCGTGGTAAGCCCCGATAGCCTGCGTATCATTCGAGCAGAAGATTGCATCCGGAAAATCTCCCATTTTTTCGTAGGTATATATTGCCTCAAAACCGGCTTCTTCTGTGTAACCCGCGTGTTTTGTACTTTCACCCGTAATAAAGAATTTCTTTTCAACCGGCATCTTAAATTCCCTCAACGCTTCCATAAAACCGGCTTCTCGTTCTTTCGAAGATTTATTGTTGAGGGCAGGTTTGATCATTCCAAGCCGGGTAAAGCCTTGTTTGATCAAATGCTCACCAGCCAAAAAGCCGCCTTTCCGATTATTTAGTTCGTAATAATTGTAGGATGGATGTGAGCTGCCGATCAGAACTACAGGAATTTCGGAGGATTGCAGTTGCTGATGTACCGTTTCTGTAATGTCAATGCTGATGGTAATCACAGCATCGGCCGTTCCGCGATCAAAAAAGTTTTCAACTCCCTCTTTCGGGTTTTTTGACCCCGTGTTGTATATCACAATATCCAGGTCCATGTCCTGGATTTCATCTTTTACACCTTTCAAAACCTCATTGTAATAAGGGGTTGTGAACGAGGGTACTGCAATTGCAAGCATCTGAGGTTCACGACTGGCAAGCTTTCTTGCACTAACCTGCGGCCGGAAATTCAACTCCCGAATGGCCTCATTTACCTTTTCTTTAGTCTTTTCAGAAACATTGGGGGAATTATTTAAAACTCTTGAAACTGTGGAGATTGCAACACCTGCTCGCTGTGCAACCTGGTAAATAGTAATCTTCTTATTTTTGGATTTCATTGTATCCCAAATTCAATTAATAAAAAAAGCAAGATATGCACTTTTCACTTAACAAAACGAAGTGCAAATCATTCAATCTTAAAATAAAGGAAAAAAAGATATTTAACGTAATTATTAATTTTCAGGAACTTTTCGTGAGGTTTCTGGCATTAGATAAATAAATTCTTATCAAATTGTATGACAGACCTCATTAAAATTCCATATTCATTTCTCAGACCCATCTATGAGAAAACCAGTTTTCACAAAGCTGTGATCTCAGAGATTGAGGATGCTAAATTGAGATTTGCATACGCTCATTGCAGAAGTATTACACGAAAACATGCCAAAACTTTTTATATGGCCACTCGCTTTCTGCCACATCAAAAACAAAGAGGAATTTTTGCGATTTATGGTTTGTGCAGAACACTAGATGATATTGTAGACGAAAACGAGGATAATCCCTATAAGAAGAAGAGAACCAGAAATGAAATTATTGACAGACTCGAAAATTTTCGGATTCAGTTAATTAGCGCCTATCGCGGAGCTGAGCAAACGAATAGTGTTCTTATCGCCTTTGCGGATGTTCTTAACAGGTATAATATTTCCCTCGAGCATCCATTAACACTGCTTGATGGAGTAAAAATGGACCTTGTTAAAAATCGCTACAATACTTTTGATGAACTTTATGAATACAGCTACAAGGTGGCATCTGTTGTTGGCTTGATGACCACTGAAATTTTTGGATACAGCAACCCAAAAGCCATTAATTATGCCGTTGATTTGGGGATTGCCATGCAATTGACCAATATTTTACGAGATATTGGTGAAGATCTGGAACGCAACAGAATTTACATTCCGACTGAGGATTTAGAATTCTTTCAGATTACCGAAGAAGATATGTTTCGAAAAGATGTATCTGAAAAGTTCATTGAACTCATGAAATTCCAAATTGAGAGAGCCCGCAACTACTACAACGAAGCTGACAAAGGCATCAGCATGTTGGATAAAGATAGTCGGTTGCCTGTTCTTTTGGCCCGGGAAAATTATAGCCGAATTTTGAATAAAATTGAGGGAAATCACTATCAAGTGTTTAATCAGCGTGCTTATCTCAACTCAACAGAAAAATTTTCTATCCTTCCTAAAATCCTCTACCAGTTGAATATGGATTCCTGATTTTACACCAGTCTTTTTCAAATCAACGCTAAGACTTCAACGTTTTTTCTGCTATTTTTAATTAGAGGAAGACAAGTTATTTGAAATGGATTGATGCTAACTATCCAGTTCTAAAAGGCTAAACAACAATCAGTTTTAGGGATTATGTCATCAATAAAAAAAGTACTCATCGCAAACAGGGGAGAGATTGCCGTTCGGGTGATCCGATCCTGCAAAGAACGAGGCATCAAAACGGTCAGTGTTTATTCTACACCGGATAAAAGTGCACCGCATGTTTTGGCTGCAGATGAATCTTATCACATCGGTGAGGCGGCTTCATCGGAGAGTTATCTGAAAATGGAAAAGCTGATTGAGGTTTCAAAAGAATCAGGAGCGGATGCAATTCATCCGGGATATGGATTTTAAAGTGAAAATGCCGCCTTTGCTAACCTTTGCGATGAAAACAATATCAACTTTATCGGGCCATCGGCAAGTGCTATCGTGATGAGGGGAGTCAAGACGAAAGCCCGCGAATTGGTAGCCAAAATGGATGTGCCATATCCTCCGGGAACGGAATCCGCTATGGAAGATATCGGGGAGGCGAAGAAGATTGCGAAAGAGATTGGTTACCCCGTGCTGATTAAAGCTGCTGCCGGTGGCGGCGGGAAAGGAATGCGGATTGTTCATGATGAGAAAGAGATTGAAAGCAGTATTAAAGCGGCAAAATCAGAAGCCAGAAATGCTTTTGGAGATGATCGCGTATTCGTGGAAAAATATCTTGAACAGCCCCGGCATATCGAGTTCCAGATTTTTGCTGATGAACACGGAAATGTGGTGCACCTGTTTGAACGGGAGTGCTCCATTCAGCGGCGTCATCAAAAAGTGATAGAAGAGGCACCATCGCCAATTATGACGGATGATCTTCGAAAACAAATGGGCGATGCAGCTTGCAGAGTGGCAAAAAGCTGCAGTTATGTTGGTGCGGGTACAGTGGAGTTTATTGTTGATAAAAAATTAAACTTTTATTTCCTGGAGATGAATACAAGGCTTCAGGTTGAGCACCCCGTTACAGAATTGATAACCGGCTTGGATTTGGTTTCGCTTCAAATTGATGTGGCCGAAGGAAAAGAGTTGCCATTCAAACAGGAAGAGATCAAAAAAAGGGGACATGCCATTGAGTGCCGAATTTATGCGGAAGATCCCACAAGCAAATTTTTGCCGAGTACCGGGAAACTTCATCGGCACAGAATACCGGCGGGTCCAGGAATTCGCGTTGATGCCGGAATTGAGGAGGGGCAAGATGTGTCAATTCATTACGATCCGATGATCTCTAAGCTTTGTGCCTTTGCAAGCGACAGGGAGAAAGCGATTGAGCGGATGCTTCGGGCGCTGAAAGAGTATGAAATATCAGGTGTTCGAACAACCATTCCGTTCTGCAGTTTTACGTTGAAGCACAAACAATTCCGGGAAGGCAAATACGATACTCACTTTGTGCCCGATTATTTTACGCCGAAGAAAATGTCAGATTTCACTGAGAAAAAACTGGTTGCAATTGTATCTTCCATTCTCAGGTTGAGAGATCAACAAATATCAACAAATTCAAAAACATCAGATACCCAAATTCAGGAAAGTATCTGGTGGAAAAACAGAAAAGCAGTTCAGTGAAATCAAACCAAAAGTTATTTAATCAGCTCGAAAAACTACTAACCGAACAACGAAATCCGAACAGCAGTGAAATTGATCTCGCCGATTCCCGTACGATCGTAAAAATCATCAACGCGGAGGATAAAAAAGTAGCTCATGCTGTTGAGGAAAAGCTGGATGTAATTGCAGATGCGATCGATGCCATTGTTGAAAAATTAAAAGTCGGCGGCCGAATTCTCTATTTCGGAGCGGGAACCAGCGGCCGTCTTGGTGTATTGGATGCTGCCGAATGTCCACCTACGTTCGGAACAGATCCGGAGGTTGTGCAGGGATTTATTGCCGGCGGGAAAGAAGCGATGTTCGTAGCCCAGGAAGGAGCTGAAGATAGCGAGCAGATCGGGAGAGATGAAGTGACCCGATTGAATATAACGGATAAAGATGTAGTTATCGGTCTGGCCGCGAGCGGACGAACCCCGTATGTGCACGGAGCTGTAAAACAAGCCAACTCTATCGGGTGTGTAACGATTATGGTAACCACGGTGTCTGAGGATCAGGTTGAATTAGATGTAGATTACATGGTGGCTGTTCCGGTGGGTCCCGAAGTGTTGATGGGAAGCACACGGATGAAAAGTGCAACGGCCCAAAAAATGATTCTGAATATGTTTACCACCGGTGCAATGATTCGCCTGGGTAAAGTGTACGAAAATGTGATGGTCGATCTGCAGCTCACAAACAAAAAACTCGAAGAACGTGCCAAACGGATTGTTATGAGCTTGTCCGGTGTTGATTATGATGAAGCATCGGAACTGCTGGATCAGGCCGATAATCACGTAAAAACAGCTCTGATGATGGCGTTAACCAATGTTGATAAAGACACTGCGCAACAGAAATTAAAAGAGCATGACGGATTTATCAGGCGGGCACTGCAACAGAGTTCAGGAAATTAATTTCCGGTCGTTTATCATGAATCGACATCGAAGCCGTTCTATGCATAAATCATGTATATTTTAATGTACTCTACAATTAACCAGGCATAAGCGGTGACTAAAAAAGATCATCAAAAGAACAGGCGAATCTCCGATCCGGACTATCGAAACCTGGTGTTGGCATCGATGATTGTTGTAGAAATAGGATTTATACTCTTGTTTCGTCTTTGGCCGGAAACAGTTTATGAACCGAAGATCGAGGTCAACTTTCAGGAAGAAGAAGTTGTAGCATTGGAAGAGGTCCAGGTAACACGGCAGGAATCCTCACCTCCGCCGCCACCGAAACCACAAGTACCTGTACCTGTTCCGAATGATCAGATTGTGGAAGAAGATATCGACTTTGAAAGTGAGCTTGATTTGGAGACACTTCCGCTGCCCGAAGAGGGAGTCGGGTCGGGCTTAACCGGTGATGAAGAGCGAATTGTCGGGAATCCTCAAGTACCGCCGTCCGTCGTTCGTATTGTTGAAGCGACTGCGCCCAAAGGTGTCCCCGAAAACTATGAAGGTCGGCTGGAAATGATCGTAAACTTTTTAGTGGACGAGGAGGGAGAGGTTGAGGAGGTGAGCATCATGGAAATTCGACTCTATAATCAAGAGGGTACAGATTATGAACAACTTGAGTTTGTTCAATACGGTTTGATGGACGCCGTGCTTAAAGCCGCCATGCAGTGGCGATTTCGTCCCGCCCGCCAAAATGGGGAACCGGTAAAGGCATTCACCCGACAACGGTTTAACTACTGAGTTTCAGGATTCAAGATTCAAGTTTCTGATTTTAGTATTGATATCCATTCCTTCAGAACGAAGTGGATTTGGATGGTGAATGCTATAGCAGTTACATTGATTATGACTTAAATTTTCTCTTGAGTTCTTTATTGAAAGTAGAGTTTCAAACCTATATCTTTGAAGTCTTTGAAATTTTGGAGAGGTGGCTGAGTGGTCGAAAGCGCACGCTTGGAAAGCGTGTGTATCCCTAACGGGATACCGAGGGTTCGAATCCCTCTCTCTCCGCAAAAAGGGTGGTTCCAATACTGGAATCGCCCTTTTTTTATACCTCAAAACTAATGAGTAGAATTCGCTGACAACTCTGAAACAGAGTCAGGATTTGTTATTGATTGACAAATTAACTACCTAAACTATTTCTTATTTTTAACTATTGTTTACCAAAGGGTAAATATCACGTCATTGGGGTGAATAAATAATTAATATAAACTATGCTAGAAGGATTATCAGGGATACAAGACCAATTGGCTATCTCCGAAACGCTGTTAACGCTGATCATTGAAACGTTAATCTTAATTGTAGTGGTCGTAATATTACGGTCCATCGGCTCGCGTTTCATCAAAAAGAAAGTACAATCCAGGGAATTACAGCGAAGATGGCTGGTTCAAACCCGGAATGCATTTATTTTACTGCTTCTTCTCGGGTTGATTTTTATTTGGGGTGAAGCCCTACGGACATTTGCACTTTCAGTTGTAGCTATAGCCGTTGCTTTTGTAGTGGCAACCAAAGAATTGATTCTTTGTGTGACCGGTTCCATTATAAAAACGGGAGCCGGCTCATTTGATATTGGAGACCGAATCCAGGTAAAAGATTTCCGGGGAGATGTCATTGATCAGAATATCCTGGCAACGACTATTTTAGAAGTTGGGCCCGGAAAACTTACCCATCAACGGACGGGGCGTATGACAGTGATACCCAATGCTTTGTTTGTCTCAGAACCTGTAATCAATGAAAGTTATACTCATGATTATGTACTTCATGTTTTTACGGTTCCTTTCAAGAGAGAGGAAAACTGGCGGGCTGCCCAGGAAGAATTTCTGAAATCGGCCAACAAACAGTGCAAACCTTACATAAAAGAAGCCCGAATGCATATGGAACAGCTAAGCATGCAGAAGGGGCTGGATGTGCCTAACGCTGACCCTCGAGTGACTGTTCAGGTACCCACCGCGGGCGAAATTCATCTCATTGTTCGAGTTCCCGTTAAAGCGACACAACGTAGCTTTATTGAGCAATCTATTTTGTCTGATGTTTTCAGTAATAATGACTTCTCAGTGAAAAATGAGGAGAAAGAGTAAACCTTTGTCTGCGGTGTTCAGATTGAGGTTATTACGAAAAACCAATTAAATTTTCCCACAGTTACCTCAGGAGAACCAAATTTTCTAAACTTTCCTGTGTATTTATACGTCTAAAAGGCAGTAAATTAAGTTACAGAAGTTCGTTAACCTCTGAGAACGGACATTATCTATGAAACCAAAAAATATAGCTTGCCTTTTTTACCTGTTTCTGTTTAGTGCTTCAGCATTCAATGCAACTGCACAGATTGGCAGAAGCGATCTGTTTGAAAGCCAGGAAATTCTTGAACTTACCTTAGAAGGAGATATACGATCTCTGATGAGAGACAGAAGCAGCGATCCATCTTACCGTGAAATGAAGTTGCATTACAGAAATGTAGATTCTGAAGTTCAGACACAGGAATTAAGGGTTCGAACAAGAGGAAAATTCCGTCGTTTAAACTGTGAAAATCCACCTCTAATGTTCAATTTTAAGAAACATGATATGTCGGATTCCTCACCTTTTTCTAGGTACTCCAAGATGAAAGTTGTTGTACCCTGTGAAGGTGAGAAGTATGTGCTGCGTGAATACCTTGTCTATAAAATGTACAACGTACTGACCGATTACAGCTTCCGTGTTCGCTTGATCCGATTAACCTTTCACGATACAAAAAGAGACAGAACATCAGGCCCGGTATACGCATTTTTGATCGAGGATGAAGATGATTTGGCGGCAAGAAATAAGGCCGGTTTGTATAAAAGAAATAATTTGAGGCCTGAGCACATTGAACAGGAATCTTTTTTCAGAATGAGTGTTTTTGCTTATATGATCGGGAATACCGATTGGTCTATTCAGTATCAGCATAACATGAAAATACTTTTCCAGGACGACCAAAAAGAATTCATTGGCGTTCCCTATGATTTTGACCTTGTAGGTCTGGTATCAAGTCCGTATGCCGTACCCACCCCCGAACTTAATCTGAGATCGGTACGAGAAAGGGTATACAGAGGATATTGCCTGGATGATCTGGAAAAATTACAGCCAACCTTCCAGCAGTTTAGGGATCTTAAACCTGAGATGTATACTACTTTAGCCATGAATTCCTTATTAGATGAGGATTACATTGAGTGGGCTCATGAATATCTGGATGAATTTTATGAGGTGATTGATGATTCGAAAAAGAGTTCTGTGGTTTTCAACTACCCTTGTGATACATCTGGTACGGGTAATGTGGTGATCAGCGGGATCAGGAATTAATTCTTGCTTATGAGGTCATTCTGAGCTGATCTGCCGAAGCAAAGCGCAGGTAGGTTTAACTCAAAATCTCCAAACTTCAATTTCAAGCGGAGATCCTGAATCAAGTTCAGCATGACGCTGATACGTTCAGGAAAATTATTTCAAAAATTTTATCCTGAACGCGTGTTAGTTTTAAAATATTAGTGTTCGATCTCTTCAATTTGCGAAATCAGCCAATGCTGTTAAATTAGGAGACAGCTACGTTTCACCCTTAACCGACCTCAATCCTGATTTCATGAAGAATCTTTTTCTGTCTATTCTCTTTCTCGCTTCACTTTTGATGTTCTCCTGCGCCAAAGCCCAAAATGACGATACCTATTCCACAAATCAGGGTGAGCTGACTGTTCATCCCATCAACCACGGATCGCTGGCATTTACGTTTGATGACAAAACCATTTTTGTGGATCCGTTTGGTGGAGCCGGGCTCTATTCTGAATTCGGAGCGCCCGATATTATTTTCATTACAGACATTCACGGCGACCATCTGAACGCTGAAACACTCGCGGCGCTGGATACTGGGAACACAACATTTGTGGTTCCTCAAGCTGTGGCTGATCAGATGGAAGTCACTGGTGCAGAGACGATTATCGTTGGTAATGGAGAATCTGTTGAGGTGATGGGAATTCCGGTTTCAGCCATTCCGATGTACAACCTGCCTGAAGATGATCCTGAATCACGCCATCCAAAGGGGAGAGGCAACGGGTACATCATCGATTTTGAAGGGGAGACGGTCTACATCTCCGGCGATACGGAAGATATTCCCGAGATGCGTGAGTTAGAGGGAATAGATATTGCGTTTGTCTGCATGAACTTACCGTACACGATGGATATCAACCAGGCCGCCGATGCCGTAATCGAATTTCAGCCCGCCGTCGTCTATCCCTACCACCACCGAGGACAAGATATCCGAGAGTTCAAAAATTTAGTAGATGCCGCTGATATGGATATTGAAGTGAAATTGAGGGATTGGTATTCGAATTAAAAAAAGTTGTATAATATAGAGGTACTGAATTAATACTATTTAAAACCATGTCTGAAAAACTAAATAGAAACGATCCCTGTTACTGCGGAAGTGGCAAGAAATACAAGAATTGTCATATGCAGCAGGATAATTCATCCTTCACATCAAAAGCGGGCATGATTGGCTTGGGTATTGCCATTTTGCTGGGGCTGGTATTTGTATTTATGCAACTCCAAAGTGGAAGCGGTGCTCAAAACTGTCCCGATGGAACCACTTGGTCGGAAGCACACGGACATTGTCACTAATCAAATAAAAGGGTTTGAGGGGGTTTGATCGACAAGTTTTGGAAAGAGAGCTTGTAGATCAGAAATTATATCAACAAATTACCGGGAGAGAGTATAACAACGACTATAAAAAGAGAACGATGCGAATCTTTACGTTTACAATTCTCATTTCAGCAATATTCTGGATGACCGGGTGCGGTACATCGAATTCCTCAGATGACAATGAGCGCTATCTGCAGGTTGAAATTATCCAGCGCGGATTGGAATCGAATACTACAAATCCACTTGGTAATTACGATGTGCCCATTACTAAAAATCAGATTTCACTCGAAAACGCTTTGCAGGTGGATGTGTCACTAAAATATCGCGGGGCCATCAGTCCTTGGCGGGAAAATGGAGACCCCAACAAAAATGTGGTTGTCTTTTTTGTCTCATTCGATGCCAGAATGGATGGAATTTTCGTGAACGGTGATATTCTGTCTGTGAACCAGGTAGAGGAGCCAATCAATCTTGAACCGACCGGCGAAGATGTACCGCTTCATGAAGGGAGGTATTATGCATTTTTTGTAGATGGAATTGGCGATCGTCCCGACGTACCGGTACAGCTAGCATTGCGGGGCACGGATGATATCCAGATGATTGAGGTTGATCCGGCGAAACACACTCTGACCGGAAACTATGCACTCCATGTGAATAAAAATCAGCTCGAGATTGAAGATACCGGCAATCGCACGTTGCTCGTAAGTTCATTTAATGCCCGGGTAAATGAAGTTCTGGATTCGGATCGATTTGTAACTTTCTTCCGGTTTACCCCTCAAAGTCCTGAACAAAGAGATGTTTTCGGCGGTGTAGCAAGACCCGGGTGGGGATATGCTGCTGAATACGACAATGAGAGTGATTTTGATTTCTACGTTTTTTCCTTGAAGTAAAAAGTGTTGATTTAAGAATTTATTATTTGAGTTCCTATCTGTTTAGGTAACTTTCCTTTCAAATATTGCTCTTTTTCTTGTATTCTGACTGAAGGGAATGATCTTTGTATGCTAATAGAGATTGCATATGACTACAATTAAATCGCTTGAAAAAGGGCGCAATGCATTTCAGCAGCGGGCTTGGGGAGATGCTTATAGTTCTCTGGTTTCCGCAAATGATAACAATGATCTTGAGGGAGATGATCTCGAACTGTTAGCCAAGGCTGCATATTTAACAGGCAAAGCATCAGATTGTAAAGATTTTTGGTCGGAAGCACACCAAAAATTTCTAAATCAAGAGAATACAGAGCGAGCGATTTATAGTGCATTTTGGATTGGACTTTTACTTTTTTTTCAGGGTGATCATGCACAGGGCAGCGGTTGGTTGGCGCGGGCAGCAAGAATTGCTGAGGATCATCA
>CAYRDO010000025.1:26504-29727 GCA_964422985.1 uncultured Rhodohalobacter sp.
GTTGTTTCCGGCGAAGTATCGCCTATCGTTTCCGGAATTGTTTATTGTGCCGTAATAGAAACTTGTCAAAAGATATACGATTTACGCCGTGCAATTGAATGGACAGACGCTTTAAGCCGCTGGTGTGAATCCCAGCCGGATCTGATTCCTTACCGGGGTCAGTGTCTGGTTCGACGCGCTGAAATCATGCAGTTGCATGGTGAGTGGCTGGACGCCATGAACGAAGTCGATCGTGCGTGTCAACTCGCTCCGGCATCCAGTCCGCCGGCAACCGGTGAGGCTTTTTACAGGCAAGCTGAACTTTACCGTTTGCAGGGCAGATATTCAAACGCAGAAAAGGCATATAGAAAAGCCAATGAGTGCGGGCGAAATCCGCATCCGGGATTAGCTTTGCTCCGTTTGGCACAGGGCAAATCCGATGCAGCCAAAACGGCCATCATGCAGGTTGAAGAAGAGACCCAAGGCAAGATAAAACGATCGAGAATTCTACCCGCATTTATTGAAATCATGTTTGCCACAAATGAAACCGGGGCGGCAGCGGATAGAGTGCAAGAGCTGATCGACATTGTCGAGGAACTGGAAGCACCCTATCTCAAAGCTCTGGCATACCGGGCTGAGGGACATCTTCTCCTTATGAATCAAAATCCAGGGGCTTCACTCAAAAAATTGCGACAAGCACTGGGGATTTTTAAGGAGATCCGGGCTTCCTATGAGTCCGCTCAAACCCAGCTGTTAATTGGACTTGCCTGCAGGGAGCTCGGAGATCATGATACCGCAAATATGGAGCTTGATACTGCACATCGAATTTTTCAACAACTTGGAGCTATTCCGGACCGTGATAAAATAGAATCACATCTTAAAAAATCATCAGCGAATCAATCACATGGACTGACACCCCGAGAGCTTGAAGTTCTGCGTATTTTGGCAACCGGTAAAACCAACAAAGATATTGCGGGCGAACTATTCATTAGCGAGAGGACGGTGGATCGCCACGTTAGCAACATTCTTGGAAAGCTCGATGTGGCATCCCGTGCGGCCGCTACTGCATATGCTTATGAACACGACTTGGTTTAAGCTCGGTTTATGAACATGGGTAATACCACCCATACGCCTCATTTTTAAAATTGGGTACTCTCTCTGATTCGGATCCTTCTCATCTCTGCTACTTTAATTATAGTTAAATCAGAATCGAACGGGAGGGCGTATGAATACACAACTTGCAACAGCACGAAGCAAAAAATCTATTACAACAAATAAGAATTGCAATAAGCTTTTGGAAGATCTTCCGGTAGAAGAACATCGAATGGAGCTTGCAGGAATATCAACGGCCGTGCTGATTGGAGGGGAAGGCCCGCCGATGATACTCTTGCACGGACCTGGAGAATCATCCCTGTGGTGGATGCGGGTCATTCCAATTCTTGTTAAAACGAACCGCCTCATTGTTCCGGATTTGCCGGGACACGGATCATCAGAAGTTGACAGTGACAGACTCGAAATTGATTTGGTTTTTACCTGGCTCAGTGAATTGATTGACAAAACTTGTTCTACTTCTCCCATACTGATAGGAAACATTTTGGGAGGATCTATCGCAGCGCGTTTTTGTACAAATTATGGCCAACAAGTTCAGCAGCTGATTTTGGTTAATTCTCTTGGACTCGGAAAATTCAGGCCTGCTCCAAGATTCGCTTTCGGATTATTCCGTTTTATGATTTGGCCAACTGAGAAAAATTTTAATCGCTTCTTCCCACATTGCATGTATGATGTGGATGATCTGAGAAATGCAATGGACGAAAAGTGGGAGCCTTTTGTAGAGTATAATCTTGAATGCGCTAGAGATAAACAACGAAGTGATGCATTACAATTTCTAATGAAAAACCTTGGCATTCCTAAAATTTCGGATGAAAAACTCAAGAAGATTAAAGTTCCCACTGCCTTGATCTGGGGACGCCACGATAAAGCTAACAAGTTGAAAATTGCTGAGAACGCAAGAGATAAGTATGGTTGGCCGCTTCATATTATTGAGGAGACACGGGATGATCCCAAACTCGAAAGACCGAAAGCGTTTGTAAATGCACTAAACAGGGTTCTTCAAAATCAGGAAATCATAAAGACACAAAATGATGAAAAACGCTAACAAAACAGTTCGAATTAGCGGGATCTGGCTCGCAATAGCTTCTTTCTTAATGATTGCAGTACTTGGATTTCATGGGCCTATCGCTCCCGAGCTTAACGTCCAGATGCAGAAAATTGCCGACGGTGCAACGATTTGGTCAACAGTACATTGGACTGCCGCTGCTGCTTTATCTTTCTATGCATTGACCGGGATTGTCGTCCTGACGTCCGAATCACGACTAACTGAAGGGTGGGGGACACTGACTGCTTGGGCGGTATTGTCGATAGGCGCACTCTTGACCTTGATTACAGCAGTTGCTGAAGCCACGGTAGTAACCAATGCAGCGGCATCCGGTACATGGCAGACATTCGAAGCATGGTGGACATTCGCGGAAGGTATGGGCAATGGATTTGCATTCTTTGCGCTGGCTGTAGCTGTGATCGCCGGAAATGAAGCTCAAAGCACCGGGCGAGTTACACCAAGATGGTCGTCCTGGAGTGCCGTGATTGCTGGAATTGCTTCGTTTCTTGGTTGGATCTTGGGAATGTGGTTTGATATGGCTATTGGCAACTTTCTTTGGCTGGTATCATCAATCATCATGAGTATATGGATCCTCTGGTTTGGAATCGCGCTGATGCGTTCTAATATGTCACAGATAAGCGTTTAAACATGGGAAGCATTATAAAGTCAATCACTTTTAAACCTTTCTGATGAAACCAGATCGTTAATTTTTTTCGATTCCAAAATATGCTGTACTAACATTTCAGCCAGGAATCGTCCCATTAGCAATCCTTTTGAGCCAAGAGCGCCGATAATGTACAATCCTTCTTTTTTGGGATGAGCACCAATGGCCGGTTTTCTATCCTGAACGGTGACCCGAACACCGGACCATTGTTCTACTGAGCGACTTTTCTCAACCCAACCCGGCAAAGTTTTTTCCAACTTTTTTTTGAGATACTTCAATCCGTCATCATCGGTTTCAAGATGTTTGAAATCGTGTTCGTAGGTGCTGCCAACGGTAATTTGTTTAGGCTGATTTGTCAAGAATGCCATATATCCTAAACTAGAGATTGATGAATTCAAGGGTAGAGGTTCATCAAAAAAGAACGT
>CAYRDO010000026.1:0-29722 GCA_964422985.1 uncultured Rhodohalobacter sp.
ATCCGATCTCGTTAAAAATCAAAATCAACAGGATGAAGATGTAGCTTCTGTTTTCGATGTATATTCCGATGTAAAGCATCAACCGTTCAACTATCAAAAACAAGATATTGAACACATTCTACAGGATTTGAGACAAAAAATTAAAAACTGCTCAGACATCAACAATCCCGAAGAGTTATTGGCTTTTTGGAAAGAGTCGATCTGGCTGATGGTATTGCGCAGAGGATTGACCGGAACCGAGCGGCTAAACCGACTGATCGAAGAGCGGTTGGCTGCAGATCGAATCGTGAATATGGAATCCGGCTGGTATCACGGTCGACCAATTATGATCACACAAAACGATTACAATCTCGGAATCTTCAATGGAGATATGGGAGTAACGATTATTGATGGAGAAGATTCGATGTGGGTCTATGTGGAAACCGGGTCAGAAATCAAGCGCTTTAAACCACAACGCCTCAGTCATTTCGATCCCGCTTTTTTTCTGACCGTTCACAAAAGCCAGGGATCTGAATTTAATCACGTCAACTTTTTGCTTCCGCAAAACGATACACCAATTCTGACCAAAGAGTTGATCTATACAGCGATTACTCGAGCCAGAGAAAGCTTCTCTTTATATGGCAGTCTTGATCTTTTTGATAAGGGTATGAACAGAGAGACGTTGCGTTTTACCGGATTGGGAGAGATGTTTTACAAATAAAAATGCCACTTCAGATCACTCCGAAATGGCATTCAAGGTGTAAAATTGTATTTCAAAAGTCCCCTCTTGAGAGGGGATTTAGGGGTGTGTTGAGTAAGTCTATAAAGTAGTAAAATCAAGCATGTAGAACACATCCCGAGTTCATTCGCTAAACGTTCCTTTCACTTTCCCTTTCTAGGGGAGAAAATTACGCTCCGTACTTCACGCTGCATCCGTAAGGTGTATTGCTTTTTACTTCTACCTCTTCGCCGTTCATCAGGCTATTCATAGCGGCATCAATGTAGTTATGAGCCGTTTCAAGTGAGCTGGCGGCAGGGGTTGGTTTATCATCAATAGCGCCGTTGTACCGAACCACACCCTGTGGATCAATGATGAACATATGCGGGGTCACGCGAGCATCGTACGCTTTGCCCATTTTTCCTTCAGGATCTAACAAGATTTCTGTAGGTGAAGCTCCATATTCTTCAATCGATTGTTGAGCTTCTTCAGCTTCCATATATCCCTGGGTTCCCGGGGCGGAGGAGATCACAGAAAGCCAAACAACTCCCTGATCAGTATATTTTTCCTGAAGTGCCTGCATGTTATTTCCGTCATAATGCTTGCGGATATACGGGCATCCGTGATTCAGCCACTCGAGAATTACATATTTTCCTTCATAGTCGGCGAGGCTGTGCATCTCGCCATCGGCACCCATTACTTCAAATGCGGGAGCCTGTGCGCCAACGGGTGCATCCACAGCGGCTTTTTCCTCAGTTTCACTGGTGAAATTAATGACCAGTGTAGCTGCAAAAATCAACGAAAACAGAATAATTAGCTTTTTCATAATTGTAGGGGTTGATTGCTGGTTGAAGATTAGATTTAAAGAATTTTAAGATTCATTCATCGATAGTGAACTGTTCTCTTGAGGTAATTTATTGAGAGCATCCAAAACTATTCCGGGCGTGAGCAGTTGAGGGAGAATCATCGGTTCGTCGAGTTCTTCATTATAGATCACATAAAGAGGCACACCGTTTCGCCCGAATGATTCAAGAGCACGTGTAATTTCGGGATTTCGATTGGTCCAGTCGGCTTTCATCATCACAAAATTCATGTCTTCAAACTTCTGTTTCACTTCATCCGAGCTAAAGACCACACGTTCGTTGGCCTTACAGGTAATGCACCACGCAGCGGTGAAATCGATAAATACATTTTTTTCTTCCGCCAAATGTTGATCTAATTGCTGTTGAGAATACGCCTGCCATTCAATGCCGTAACTGTCTGTTTGTGAGCCATTGCTTGAAGAAGTTGTAGTAGCTTGCTGAGGACTTGATGAAGCCGAGATAAAGAATCCACCAGCGATTAAGAGAATCACAAAAGCACGGCTTACAATTCTTGTAACATTCGAGATCTGTGTAGCTTTCCAACGGTTTAAAATCCAGATTCCCATACTCAATAATAGAAGTCCGATCATCAGATTTGTGAGTCCGTCAATGCCCACTTGTTGCCCAAATACCCACGCCAGCCAGATCGCCGTGGCAAAAAGCGGGAAGGCCATAAACTGTTTGAAGGTTTCCATCCATGCACCGGGCTTGGGTAGCTTTTTCATCAACGCAGGGAAGGATGATAAAATGATGTAAGGAATTGCCATTCCTAAACCGAGAACTGCAAAGACCAAAAGTGCAGCAATTGCAGGCATCGTGATGGCAGCTCCGAGAGCCGTTCCCATAAAGGGTGCGGTACATGGCGTTGCAAGAATCGTAGCCAGCACACCGCTGAAGAACGATCCTTTCAATCCATCACCGGTTTTAGCGCTTCCGGCAACGTTCATCAGTGAATTCCCGATTTCAAATACGCCCATTAAGCTTAGGCCGAGGCCGAACATCAGGAATGTCATAAAAGCAATGAATGGGGGAGACTGTAACTGAAATCCCCAGCCGAGTTGCTGTCCGCCGGCACGAAGTAATAGGAGTAATCCTGCAAGGATTAAAAAAGAGATGATGACACCTGCACCAAACACCCAACCATGAAGTTTAGCTTTCTTCGGATCATCGCCGGACATCTGTAAAAAGTTCATCACCTTGATCGACAAGATCGGAAACACGCAGGGCATCAGGTTAAGAATCATACCGCCAAGGAAAGCAAATCCAAGAATCAGTAAAAATGACTGTGATAGAGCGGATCCTGAAGAAGTTGAAGCAGATGCAATCGGTTCTTCGCCACCGAGGTTAATATCTACCGTCATCGCTTTGATGCGACCACTTTCATCCCAGCCTTGTTCATTGTAAACAAGGCCCCATACCCTATTTACAGGATCAGACTTGTACATTGACTTTTGAAGCTTCATCGTCAACGTATCGTTCTCAACGGTGTAAGGCTGATTCGCTCCGTTTTCGATTTCGCCTTTCTCATTGGCGAAATAAATCACATTTTCATATTGAGGAACGTCAAATGCATCTGTTGTTAATTTCAGAGTGATTGTATCGCCTTCTACTTCTGCAAAGGATTCCCAATAGTTGAGATCAGCAGGAAGCTTCTCTCTCATTTTAGAAAAGAGAGCGAGATTCTCTTCATCGAACGTAGGTTTCTCTGCCACATCCAGTGTCAATTCAAGATCCGCATTTTCGGGGATGCAGACTTTCTCGCAAATCAACCAGTCTGCTGAAACGTGAAGTGTGGTTTGTTCACCCGGCTCAAGATCTTCCGGTGGCGTAGCCTCCCTCATATAAAGCTTGCTGTCTGAATATGCATAACTTGTGAGCCCGCCCGGAACATCCTTCCATTGTGGATAAGGCCATTTAATATCAGAAATGTTAAATTCTTTTTCGTGCGTCCACTCTACGGTCAGAGGCATGCCGGAATCAGCAGGATTTCGATAGTAGACATACCATCCCTCACGGACATCCATGTCAATTCCAACCCAAAACGTTTCGCCCGGCACGATAGCAGTTTGTTCGGAGATGAGTTCAACCCGTGCATTATCAGTTTCTACCTGGAATGCCTGCAGGGATTGCAGCCCAACAAGAAGGGATAAAAAAACTGTTACTGTAAGAAGCCTTTGAAGCTTTTTCATATCTGTTATTTAATGATCAATTTGATAACTATAGAGTAAAATATTTCGTGCCGATATGTACAGATAAAAACAATTTTTAACATGTACCGTTCGTGTCGAAATGGTAACAAAAGTCTAAAATCAGATGTTGATTCTACCATTTACCGATCGGAAATCACACGTGTTGAAATATAGCATCAAATCCGGTATTAATATTAGAATCAATTCTGATGTAAATTTGAAGATTGGTGCGGTATTGAATGCATTGGATGAGTGGTTAGGAATCGAATTGGATAAAAGCTCACTCGCTCATCCGATGAATAATAAGCTGGTAGATTTTATTTCAGCGATTCCCCATCTCCATTAATTTCTTAAAAAGTTGTGAGGGATCTTGCCGGTTATCCCAAACCAATAAGAGCTTAATATGTTTGGAGGAGGAGTTCTTGTAAAAAAGTGGTACAGATTTATGAATTACAAGCTGGCGAATTTCACTATCCTTAAAACTTGAAGCCAGTTCAGGATTTTGTTGGATTTGTTTGATTCTGTAATCGAGCTGATTCAGGAAATCCTCAGTTACTTCTTCATTCCAAAGCTCCCTGATAAAATCTGCTGTCTGTTGAAGAGACTTTCTGGCTGTTGGAGTCCAGACTACTTTCTTCATTCCTTGTTCAGTATATCGCGGGAGTTGGTATGCTCAATAGAATTATCCAGATCTTCCGAATCTGAAATTTTTAGTAATTCTACAATCTCCTTCGGCAGTTCATCCAAAGAAGATTTTCGGAAATCTTCAATCTGATTGATTACGGTTTCATCTTCCAGGTTCGTAATCCAGTTGATAAGGGATATTTTTCTTTGCTCAATCGTCATAAGAAGTAAATTAATTAATTTTCGATCTGAAGACAATTCACTCAAATTCGGGTATTTATGTAAAGCCTCTTTTATAATACTTTGGATTTATTCTCGAACCCTAACCCCAATCAATCCAAAAACGACTGTAATGAGAGATAAGTATCCCAGCCAATCACCAAATCGGTTGTAGAAGGTTTGATAATCGGAATCGTAAATGGTGAATGTAAACGCATCTTCGGTCCAGTACTCGGTTTCTTTTTGGACTTTCCCGTCGGGCGAGATGATTCCTGAAATTCCGTTATTTGCCGATCGAGCAACCCACATTCGTTGTTCGATTGCACGAAGCCGTGCATACGCAAAATGTTGTTTGTGCCCGGCTGAATCGCCCCACCATCCGTCATTGGTTATGATGGTTAGAAATCCTGCGCCTTCACGAGCAAATTGATTCACCCATCCCGGAAAAACGGAATCATAGCAAATGAGGGCGGGAGTTTGATTATCATTTACAGAAAAGAGTGTCGGTTCCTGTCCCAATCCATATCCAACAAGAGTTCCCCAATCAACCCACTTAAAAACATCTAATCGCTGGAAGTAGGTAACAAATGGAAATCGTTCTACAATCGGAACTAATCGTCCTTTTTTGTAAATTTCTGTCGGTTGATCGGGCTGAAAGAAAAGTGCGGCATTAAAAATATTATAGATCATACCGCCGGTCGATTCCCGAACCACTTCCGGCCGGGGTTCTCCATCCTGGTACACTTCAACCAATCCAAGTCCGGTAATCAAATTTGTATTCCAGGATTGCAGTGAATCTCTAATCACATCAAACTGGGGACTCGTGATTCTCAGGGACGAATCCACTGCATTTTCCGGCCAGATGATGACATCCGTTTCTTCCGTACGTGCTTCATCAGAAAGCCGAAGGAGCTTGTCGAGAAGATCCTCCATAGATGCCTCACCTCCAAAGCGTTGGTAAGAATCAGAATTGGGTTGCACAATGGTAACTTCAATTTTTTCCTCATCTGCGTAGTGCATTGTCATTAAAGAGATCATAGAAAGCAGTGGGAAGAGCAACAGAACAGTTACCGATGAGGTAAGCAATTTTCGGTTATCAAAATTCTTTATGTACGCGTAAAAAAGGGAAGAGGTAAGAATCACCCAAAAAGAAATTCCATATACGCCTGTAACGGAAATATATTGAATGACGCCCGTCAGATTCGACCAGGCATTTCCAAGCGTAAGCCACGGCCACGAGAGATCCCAGTTGTGATGCAAAAACTCGTAGCCAACCCAAATACTCGCTGCAATAAATGATGATATGATCGGGTCTAGTTCTGATTGTTGAAATCGCCGGATCAACAAAAGTGGAAACAGCATGAGTGCGGCGTTGGCCAGAATGGCTGCAATTCCACCGGCAACGGTTGCCATCATCAACCAGTAGGTTGTAAACAGATTCCAGAGCACAAAAGATGGATAGGCGTAAAGAATGACTTCTCGCTTGGATTCACAAATGGAACCAATCCTGAAAAGGCAAAGAAAAGCGGGGATTTGAAGGATCGCTATATTAAATGGAGGGAATGATAGCGCCAACAGAATGGACGCTGCAATGGCCAGAATCCACGGGCGATCCCAAAGATTAACAGAGGAATGTATTTTTTTTGATGGTTGATTCATTAGTCTGGTTTATTCCTCGTAATCTTTACCCGCGATGATAATCACAAATTCGCCTTTTATAGATTTTTTTGAATTCCAACGTTCTACAATCTCAGAAAGTTGCCCGCGGTCAATCTCTTCAAATTTTTTGGTGATTTCCCGCGCAACGCAAATCCAACGAGTACCTTCGCAAAACTCAGCCAAGCCATTGAGTAATTTTACAACCCTGTAGGGACTTTCATAAATAATGGTTGTAATCTCGGCATCTGCAATCTCTTTGATTTTCGTTTGGCGGCCTTTTTTCTGCGGAAGAAATCCCTCAAACAGAAATCGGTCACTGGGCAAACCGCTGGCGGCAATGGCAGCGGTTACCGCACTTGGTCCCGGAATAGGGCAGACCTTGTGTCCATTTTGATACGCTGCACGAACGGCCAAAAACCCCGGATCAGAAATTCCCGGCATTCCGGCATCACTAATGAGGGCGACCTTTTTTTCCTGGTTGAGAAGGTCAACCAAATACTCCACTTTTTGATGTTCATTGTGCTGATGAAACGAAAACGTCGGTTTATCGATTTGGAAGTGCTGAAGCAGTGTGCCGGACGTTCGTGTATCTTCGCACCCGATGTAATCGACCTGTTTAAGGGTATCGATCGAGCGCTGTGAAAAATCGTTTAGATTACCGATAGGGGTTGCCACTATATAAAGTGTAGCCAATGTTGGTAGATGTTAGGAGTTTGGATTCAATTTTAGGCTTTTGTGTCCATTGCGAGGGAATGTAATGATCCGAACTTGAGTTAGAAGATTGCTTCACTCCGTTCGCAATGACGAAATCAAAATAAGCCGGAATAAAAGTTCAAAGAAAATATTAAAACTTGTAGTTTATTGTATTAAAACAAAAATATTAACCGTAAGAACAAAACATGGATTTTAAACCATCAGGAATCAATCATATTACAATCAGGGTAAACGAAATTGAGCGCTCCGAGGAATTTTACGGAGAGATCCTAGGGTTTGAGCTTGTTCGGAAAATGGGTCAGAGCATGGCTGTATATAAAATAGGAAAGGAAGATACCCTTGTGATTGTAGAAGCAGAAACCAGTTACGATCCTAATTCAAGGGATTTTCGGGTGGATCATTTTGGATTCTATCTGAACTCTGAAGACGAGGTGGATGAAATGGCAACCTATTTGAGAGATCATGAAGTGACGATTTTGAGCGGACCTGCAAATCGTAAGAAAGGACGCTTTGTTTTTGCTTCTGATCCGGATGGAAACCTGATTGAGTTCTTCTACGAAGAAGATTAATTAATAAAGCGAAAGATTGTCACATCCGGGATAGATATAATCATGTGGCATGCTATTTGCTGCGATAAGTATCTGAATTGATAAGTTAGTGACGAACCTTATCATCAAACAAAGAAACACAAAAGATTTTAGACCGAATTAATGAGTTTAGAGAAGGAAAAAAAGACTGAAGACGGACAAACAGAGATGGCTGAAAATCCCGAGGAGGAAGCCCAAAAACTGTCCGAAGAGTTGGAAGAAACTCTATCTGAAGAAGAAATTGACGATACAGATCAGTTGATCATAGAACAGCAAAATCGAATTAATGAGCTTGAGGAAGAGCTGGATAAGTTGAAAGATTCCCAGCTCCGAAAAGCTGCTGAAATGGAGAACATGCGAAAGCGGATGCGGCGTGAACGGGAACAGGTATTTCAAACCGCTCGAGAAGCTGCTCTTGAAGCATTTCTGCCAATCAATGACGACTTGGTTCGAACCCTTCAGGCGATGAAGGAAAACGAAGCGGATTCATCCTATGTGGATGGCGTTCAACTGATCGCGAATAAATTTGAAGATGTGTTGGAGAAACACAATGTGGAGCGGATCGACCAGACGGGAGTACCTTTTGATGTGGATCTGCACGATGCAATGCTTCGACAAAAGCCGGAAGATGATTCAATTGAGAGCGGAACGGTTCTGCAAGTTCTGGAGAACGGTTATCGAATAGGAGACAAGACGCTACGGCACGCCAAAGTAATTGTAAGCGAATAAAAACGAATTTATGTCAAAACGCGACTACTACGAAGTTTTAGGTGTAGATAAAAATGCCAGCGAACAGGAATTAAAGAAGGCCTATCGAAAACTGGCGATGAAATATCACCCCGATCGAAACAAAGGGGATGAAGAGGCTGAGAAAAAATTTAAAGAAGCGTCTGAAGCATACGACGTTCTCCGGGATCCCGAAAAACGGAAACGGTATGATCAGTTTGGTCACTCCGGAATGAACGGCGGCGGATTTGGCGGATCGTCTGATTTCGGCGGCGCTAATTTTGAAGATATTTTCAGCCATTTCAGTGATATTTTTGGCAGCGATATTTTTGGTGGTGCGGCCGGTGCTCGCGGACAAAGCAGACGGCGACGCGGAACCGGTCGGCCGGGCTCTGATATGAAACTTAGCGTGGCCCTGACTCTTGAAGAGATCGCTGAAGGTGTTGAGAAAACACTCAAAGTGAAAAAACATATCAAGTGCAAAGATTGTAACGGAACCGGGGCTGAAACCGAATCCGATTTTGAAACCTGCCCGAAGTGTAACGGCGTGGGTGAGATCCGCCAGGTTTCTCGAACGATGTTTGGTCAGTTTGTGAACGTTCAGCCATGCCCGACTTGCGAAGGCGAAGGAAAAATCATCAAAAATAAATGTAATACGTGCGGTGGACAGGGCCGGTACAAGAGCGATGAGAAAATGAAAGTGAACATCCCTTCAGGCGTTGCGAAAGGGAATTATATTACACTACGACGACAGGGAAATGCAGGAATTCGCGGCGGTGAACCCGGCGATCTGATTGTTCTGATTGAAGAGAAAGAGCACGAAGATTTTGAGCGGGACGGAAATGATATCTACTACGATCTGATGGTCAGCATCCCCGATGCCATTCTCGGTACCGAAGTGGAAGTGCCAACTTTGAAAGGCAAAGCCAAAGTGAAGATTGAGCCCGGAACGCAGCCCGGTAAACTTCTCCGAATGAGAGAGCGAGGAATTAAAGGGCTTAACAATTCCGGAGTGGGTGATCAGTTTATTAAGCTGAATGTGTATATCCCGAAAGACCTTACCGATGAAGAAAAGCAACATATTGAAGCCATTCGGGGCGAAACTCACTTCGATCCCAAAAGTGCCCAGGAACGTGAGAAAGGCTTCTTTTCAAAGATAAAAGATGTCTTTCATTAAAAAGTGCAAGCCATCGGATGATGCGTTTACCGATTATCAATAGAAGTGACCTTGAAGCGTCTGAAGTCTGATTGCATCATGCGGAAGTCCTTCAAGAGTCACGAGGTTACTACCAAAAGAACGCTTCAAGGACCTACGGACGCTTGAAGGTTCTTATCAAGATGGCACAAATTCCAAGCTTGTGTCCTTTGTTTATGACACGAAACGCTCGTGCCATCCTTTGTTAACACGCGTAAGTCATCGGATGAGTATCTTCTAAAATAAACTTTGGGGCTATTCAGCTTTTTTTCGGCGGGGGTGACAGAAATTGTCATCACTGAGTTGTATGTTCCGTAAAAACGAACCAATCGGTATTTATGGATATTGCTGTTATACTCAGTGCACTTATATTTTTTGTGATCGGTTTTGCATTGGCCTTTTTCATCGGGAAATCGAAACAGAGTCGGCTTGAGGAGCGAAATGAGAATTTAGCCCGAGCGATGGATCAGGCAGAATCGAGTCTGTCGGCTGAAAAAGAAAAAGCTGAAGCCAAACTATCGGCGGAGACGGACCGGGCCAATCAAGCGGAAAAAGAGCTCACCAGATTACAGGCTGAATTTTCTCATCTTAAAGAAAAACTCTCCGAGCAAAAAGGTCAGTTAGAAGAACTTCAGGATCAGTTTCGTACAGAGTTCAAAAACCTTGCAAATGAGATCCTGGAAGAGAAATCGAAAAAGTTCACTGAGCAGAACAAGGAGAAACTCGATCAGCTTTTGACACCGCTTGGCGAAAAGATTAATGAGTTCAAAAAACAGGTGGAGGAGACTCATAAAGAAGATCTGAAGGGAAGAAGCGCTCTTGATCAGCATTTAAAGATGCTTCAGGAGATGAACCAGAAGATGAGTGAGGAAGCCAAAAACCTCACCAAAGCTCTGAAAGGTGATACCAAGAAACAGGGAAGTTGGGGCGAAGTAATTCTTCAGCGAATCCTGGAGCGTTCCGGTCTGAAAAAAGGCTCGGAATATGAAACGCAGCAAAGTACTACGATGGACGATGGCCGGCGCCTCCAACCCGATGTGATCGTAAAATTACCGGATGACAAGCGACTTATCATCGACTCAAAAGTTTCGCTGACTGCCTATGAAAAATATTCCTCAACGGATGATCTGGATGAGCAGTCATCATTTCTAAAGCAACATATTTCATCACTCAGAAGCCATGTGAGGAATCTGAATACCAAGAATTACGACCAAATTCACGGATTTAACAGTCCCGATTTTGTGCTTTTGTTCATTCCCATTGAGCCGGCCTTTGGCTTGGCAATGCAGAACGATCCTGACCTCTATAATGAAGCGTTCGAGAAAAATATTATCATCGTAAGTCCAACAACATTGCTGGCAACTCTTGCCACGATCGAAAATGTGTGGAAGCAGGAATATCAAAACAGGAACGCGATGGAGATCGCTAAAAGAGGTGGGCTTCTTTACGATAAATTCGTTGGCTTCGTGGATAATATGGAAGATGTAGGGAAACGAATTCGCCAGACCAGTGATTCCTATGAATCAGCGATGAAACAATTATCTACCGGCGCAGGAAATCTTGTGGGTCAGGCCGAAAAACTGAGAGAGCTTGGTGCAAACGCATCCAAAAAATTACCCGGAGATCTAACGGATAGAGCTTTAGAGGAGAGAAAACAAGAGTGATTAGAGTTTAACTGTGTATCTGTAAAGTTTTGTATTTAGTAGCTTTATAGCTAATGATTTTAGAATTAAGGGGTTAAAAATTTTTTTATCGAAAATTTTAAAACTATTTGCTGCTAATATTTTTTTAATTAGATTAATTATACAATTGATCAAGCTTAGGGATTTTATTAGCAATTCGATTGGGAAGACAGAACAAGGAAAACTTTTCTGATTTCTTCTCGAAGTTTACACTTCTAAACTTCGTGGCAACAACAATAATATGGGTATTGGTTTGAAATTCAGGTTTCTGAAGACGACCAATAAATCTCAGTTCTCTCAAGGGGTACTATTATGAATCTATCACTTAAAGTGTATTTGGCTTTGATTGTTCTTTTGAACCTGATGTTCATAAACAACAGCTTTTCTCAATCCACCGAAACATTTGAAGATGAAACGCCTGCATCTACAACATTTACGGACGATGGTCAACAATTTGATATTATCAGTTCCGGCGATGATACGTATGATGTTGTATATTTTGAAGATTTTGGCTGGAATGGATCATCAACAGACGATCAGTTTATAGACAACACCCAATCTGTTACCAATACAAATGACGGAACAAATTTCGCTATTCAAAGCAATGATGGTAGTGATTTTGTTGTTATTGATCTGTACTTATTTGTCTCAAATACGGACGAAGATCCTCATACCAGCGGTTCACTAACCATAACCGGGAGAAGAAACGGGAGCGAGGTTTATACATTTACCAAGAGCTCTGGATTTTCAGATGTCTCAGCGCTGACACCTAATAACGGTTTTACATATATAGATTTTGCCACTGAAGGAAGCTCAGATTATTCCGGGACGGCCATTGATGAATTAATATTTTCAACTACCGGCGATATGGATTACCTGGCACTGGATGCTTTTCAATGGAATTCCGTCCCTGAAGCATCTGATGGACGAATTCTTGCAGAAAGTGGTACTGACTACATTTTTGAACCCGCTGATTTTGGGACAACTGAATCCGATTATTCCATAAAAATAGAATCACTGCCTGGTAAAGGAAGCTTAAAACTGGATGGTAATAATGTTTCCGCCGGTGATGAAATTCCTGTCAGTTCCATCAAGAATGATCTGCTAACCTGGTCGGACAATTCTGATGGATATGGCTACGGATACACCAATTTTGATTTTAAAGTAATTGACGACACGGATGTCGAAAGTGCTGAACCTTACACGCTTTCATTTGATGTAGGAATTCGAACAGTTCAATTCACGGACGGCAGAGGATGGAGGTTTCTGAGTTCTCCATCATCAAATGATGATTACGCGAGTGTATTCACTGGTGTAACTGTTGATCTTCCGCCTGCGGAATATCCATCGCTTTATGTACTGGATCAACAAAATTACGAATGGAATCCGGTACAGAATTTGTCGTCATCGACAGAACGAGGTGAAGGATTTATCTTTTATCAAAAAGAGGGTGCAGGACCTGCAGACCTTTCTTTTGAGGGCAATTGGAATGATCTCTCAGATCTGTTTGAATACAGTGATTTGGGTTATGATGGAACCGGAGAGAGTTCCAATCCCGGCAATTTCTACCTGGTGGGGAATCCGCATCCGATTGCTTTGGACTTTTGTGAGTTTGATCTCTCCCACGTCTCTGAAACGATTACGTTCTGGGATCCCGAGACAGGAGCCGGCGATTATATAAGCAAAAGTTGTGATATAGAAGATGAAATAGAGATTGTGCCGTTCCAGTCCTTCTGGATTCGAACCACGGATGCAAACCCAACCGCATCCATCCCGGAAGAGTCATACCTCAATTCTGATGCCGACGGATATTTTAAAGAGAATTCTTCTGATGAGTACGATCAACCACTTATCACACTTAATCTTAGCAGTGAAGACAATATCTTTACGAATCAACTTCAAATCCTTTTTTCTGAAAATGGTGAAGATGGTCTTGATCCGATGGATGCACCAAAACTGAGTGCCTCAGAATTGACATCAAACTGGCTTTCTTTTTACTCGCTTGATACCGCATCTGAAAAATATGCGATTCAGGCGCTACCCAATACAGGGGCAAGGTTCATTGAGGATAAACCCGTGTTTGAAATACCATTACATGTAGAAACTACTGAGGATGGGTTTTTTAAGATGAGTTGGACTCTGACCGATCTTGATGCAGACATCTATCTAAAAGATAATGCCACCGGAAATGAGATCGATCTGAATAAGCAGCGACAGTACAGTTTTATGCAGAAACCGACTGCGAAGGCTACGGGAGCTGTTCAAATTTTAGAAAGGCTGTCATCAACCCTCTTTAAAGAAACCGAACAAAATCCACGATTTACTCTGGTGGTTGATTATGGAGTCCACAATCAGAATGAGCCTGATAATGATCTGCCTGAGGCGTTTACTCTTCAGCAAAACTATCCGAATCCGTTTAACCCGGTGACGGTAATTCAATTCCAGTTGGCGAATCAATCTAACGTGGAGTTAAGTGTGTACGATATGACCGGCCGACAGGTAGCCACGTTGGTGAATAAGCCAATGCAGGCCGGAAGTCACCAGGTAAACTTTAATGCACAGCACCTCTCCAGCGGGGTTTATATCTATACCCTGAAAGCAGGCCCACAAATGCTCTCGCGAAAACTTGCCATTGTGAAATAATACGTCGGAGAGGGATCAGACAAAATTTCCGATCCCTCTTCAAACAACAAGAAAATTTAACCACTACAAATGGCAGAAAAGAGGAATACTCAGATGAACAAACAGAATCGAAAAGAATGGGATGGCCCCACAATTCAAACCCTCCCGATTCAAACCGGAACCGAACAAGGTGGTCCGCTTCCTCCGCCACTGGGATCTTAATTTATGGGTGATGGAAGTAAGTAGATCCAAGGAATGGGATTACTTGAGATTTCACAAATCAGGTAAGAGTGTACAAGTGGTACTTCAAGGTTTTGATATAGCACTTATCTCTCATTTGTTCTATAAAAACTTCCAACAGATAGTGTTCGTAGCCAGGTAGAAAAACGAGAGAGTTGGATCCAAAAAATTACTCTCGGCGGAAAAGAGTTACAGGAGAGAAATAAGAGTAAATCCCGTGATGATTTGAGCTACACACTTTTGAATTTGTAAGCTTTATTGGTAAGAAAATTAAAATTAAGAAGTTATAGGATTTTTTTACCAGCCTATCTAAAATTATTTTTTTCTAATAGCTTTTTCCTTAGATTCATCGCGAAATTGAAACGGCTTGATATATTCATCGCTATTCAATTGGGGAGACTGGGTGAGGAATTTTCCTCTTTTCTTTCTTGAAGTTTACACATCTAAACTTTGGGGCAACAACAATAATTTGGGTATTGGCTAAACATGCAGTCTTCTACAACACAGCCAAAAAATATCTCTACCACTAACTATCGATTAATCTCTCTATAGATTGATATTGAAATCTATTTCGGACGGATGAGTATGTATCATTTTGTATCGGGGCTACCACGATCGGGGTCTACTTTACTTTCGGGGGGTCTAAAACAGAATCCGGATTTCCATGCGGGGATGACTCTATCAAATTCATTACCCCATTCTGCTCTACCAAAAACAATCATCCACTGTAATTCATAAAACTATGAAAAGTACGCTACGGTTTATTAAACAAGTTTCCTCAAAGATTAAGTTTGCTCAAATTATACTTAGTGTCTGTGTCTTATCTCTTCTAGCAACGACAAGTCTTTATGCTCAAGCTCCGGGATCTGAAAACTACGATGACAATCCAGTAGGTTCGTCATATGAATTTGGTAGTGGCGTCGGATTCACAATTGATCAATTACGCTATGTGGTAACCGGTGCGGGTGGTCCCTACAACAACTATATTGACAATTTCAATGGACCAATTGGTGGTGGTTCCGACCATTATTTACGGTTCAATTATGATTATAACGGGGCGATGAGTCGGGTCGAAATCTCCGCTGCGAATGGGAGTTCCTTCCGGTTGGCCGGATTCGAGATGGATGTAATCGCCGATGGGAATGTCCTTGTGACCAATGGTTCTGGAAGTCAAACAAGTTATTCGAGTAATGGAATGGCGACGACGGTCAATGTAGATCTTTCCTCTAACTCCGATTTTGAAAACATCACCTCGTTCACCATTGAAGGAGGGAATCTGATACTGGATCTGGATGAGCTGGACATTCGCTCACCAGTCACGTCGATTAATGCCCCAATCGTAACCACCTCAGCCGCCTCATCCATCACCGCCAGCGGAGCTACCTTTAGTGGTAATGTGACTGATGATGGTGGAGATACAGTAACCGAACGGGGCTTTGTGTATGGAATCAATTCTAATCCCACCACCTCTGATACAAAAATTCAGGATGGGACCGGAACCGGGGCTTTTTCTGAAGCTATATCCGGGCTAAATCCTGAAACCACATACTATGTTCGAGCCTATGCCATTAATGGAGAGGGTACAAGTTATGGGAGTGAGCAGAGTTTTACGACTTCTGCTGTTTCCGGTGAAAAGTTTGATTTCGAATCGGCCACAGCCACCTACACAGGCTGGGATACCAAAACTCTTACGGTAGAGGATAATGATGTCAACCCCTCATTTGCAATCACAGCCACTGCGGATAAAGTCTTCAAAGGTTCAGAAAATGGATGGGCTTATAATGGTTCAGAAGGACTTTATTTTGGATGGGATGCGCTGGAAACCCAGGTAGATTTTGAAATTGAAACCGGCAATAGTTTTGACCTGAAGGGATTTTATATTTCTCATCAAGGGGACGGTGATCCTAATAACGAGTATATACTTTCCACTGATAAAGGAAGCATCACGATTACGCCACCTATAGACGAAGTGGGAGAATTAACGTTTATTGATGTGGCTGGAAATGCGAATGCAGCATATTTTCAAGATATCGATTCGTTTACCCTGCAAGCACCAACGGGGGGCGAATACTTTGAAATCGATGATATTATACTGGATGATTTTCAGAAGACAATAGATAATAATGGAGATGTAACAGCCGCCGGTGGTGTAACCGAACCGGTAGGGCTTCCCACTACAGCCACTTCTTCGGCCGGTGCTGTGGACGTATTTGATTTTAACATCAGTGATGGCGGCGGAGATGGATTTCCGTTAAATGTAACCGCTCTTGATGTAAACGTCTCCGGCACTTCTACCGATGCCGAGCGTGGCAAGGTAACCTGGCGTTTGGATGGCCCTGATGCTTCCAACGTTATCGGTTCCTATGATGCTGGCACTGATAAAATTACTTTCAGCGGTTTAAGCATTTCCATCACCGAAAGCGGCTATGAAACCTATACCATCAACGCCTACTATAACGACAATACCGGGCTAACCGAAGACCGTACCTTTATACTTTCAGTGGATGGGGATACGGATTTAACGTTGGTTAATGATGGCTCAAAAACTCAAATGGGAGCCACCTCAGCGGTTACCAATGGTAGCGGCAGCACCATCGATATCACCGCTACCCAATTGGCGTTTACCACTCAGCCGGCAGGTTCTGTTTCCGGCTCTGCGCTCACTACCCAGCCCGTAGTAACTGCACAGGATGCCGCCGGCAATACTGATGTAGATTTCACCGAGAACATCACCCTGACGGAAGCCAGCGCAGGCACACTCACCAACAACACGCAAGCTGCCACTAATGGAGTAGCTACTTTTTCCGCATTGACGTACACGGCTACAGCCGACCAGCAGTCGTTTACTTTGACCGCCAACGATCAGGATGGCGTGGGAAGCAACCTACCTACTGTGGATGCCAACGCCGTGACCTCAGATGTGGTGGCCACCAAACTGGTCTTTACTACCCAGCCTGCTCCCACCAGCTTTCAGGTAGATGGAAGCTCTACCTCTTTTACGACCGTTCCGGTGGTAGAGGCCGTAGATGCCAATGATATGGTTGATACCGGGTATAGCACAGGTTTTGTTTTGTCCGAAGTAAATGGAACAGGCTCCGCCACATTAACTGGTACCGGAGATGTCGATGGGTCTCCCTCAACGGTGACATTAGTGCCTGCTTCCGGTGCAGCTACCTTCACCAATCTTGCTATTGACTATTCACTGAATGATGCCAATACGGATGAAAACTTCAACCTGCAGGCGGCCTCCGGCGGATTAACTTCAGCAAATAGTACACAGTTGACGGCTATTGCTGACACAGCCCCAACAGGCTACACCGTATCCTGGGATGATGCATTGATCAATGCATCGGAAGCATCCTCTACAACGTTTACAGTTTCTAATGCTGAGGTAGGAGCAACGATTAATTATTCAATTTCCAGCTCCGAGGATGGAAATACCGTTACTGTTTCCGGTTCAGAATCGGTAACGAGTAGTACTCAACAGGTTACGGCAGATGTGAGCTCTTTGACGGATGGCAAATTAACGGTTGAGGTTTCGTTAACAGATGATGGGAACAACACCGGCGACAATGAGACGGATAATTCTGCTACGCTCGACCAAACAGCTCCAGCTGGTTATTCAGTTTCCATTGATCAGAACCCGATTAATGCGGCCAATGATGAGGCAGTTAGCTTTACGTTTGCAGGTGCAGAGGTAGGGGCAACTTACAATTACACGTTCAGCAGTTCTGGCGGAGGGACGAATGTTACCGGATCAGGCACCATTACCACGGCAACCGATCAAATTACAGGAATTGATCTGAGTGGGCTGGGTGATGGTACGATTACACTTTCTGCAACACTTACAGATAGTGGCGGGAATACGGGTACAGCAGCCACCGATACCAGAATAAAAGATACTGTTGCACCTTCCGGTTATTTGATAAATATAGATCTTCTGGGAGAGTCATTTATCAATGTGATTAATGAGACTATTATTGAATTTTCTGCGTCCGGTTTAGAGGTTGGTTCTACATTAAATTATGCATTTACCAGTGACGGAGGCGGTACACCTGTTTCGGGAACTGAAACGGTTACCTCAGCTACTGAACAGTTTGATAATAGTGGGGCCGGATATGACCTGAGTGGCCTTACAGACGGTTCAGTTACACTCACAATTAGTCTTACTGATGATGCAGGTAATATGGGTGCTGATGCGACAGATTCCGAATCCAAGGATGCAGGCCCTCCAACTGGTTATTCCGTTAGCTGGGATGATGCACTCATTAACGCATCGGAAGCAACCACGGCAACATTTACAGTTTCTGATGCTGAAATCGGTTCAACGATAAATAATTTGGTCTCCAGTTCCGGAGACGGCAATACAGCCACTGTTTCCAACCCTACAAAGGTAACAAGTAATACTCAACAGGTTACGATTGACGTAAGCTCTTTGGTTGATGGTACTCTTACGGTTGAGCTTTCGCTAACAGATGAAGGAGGAAATACAGGCGGGACACTAAATGATAATTCAGCTACTATCGATCAAACTGCGCCTGCCGGTTATTCAGTTTCCATCGACCAAGACCCAATTGGTGCAGATAATACTGATGCAGTTAGTTTTACATTTGCAGGGGCAGAAGTTGGAGCAACTTACGATTACACCTTTAGCAGTTCGGGAGGAGGTACAAATGTGACCGGTTCTGGTACAGTTAAAACAGCCACGGATCAAATAACAGGAATTGATTTAAGTGGGTTCGGTGATGGAACAATCACATTGTCAGTTGTACTTACAGATGAAGCAGGTAATGCAGGATCGGCCGCTACAGATACCGGAACCAAGGTGATACCTCCAGAAGCCTCAGACAGCCGAATTCTTACAGAGAGAAATGTAGAATATATTTTTAAACCTGATGATTTTGGGGCAACCAACTCAAACTATTCCATTAAAATCGAATCCCTTACTGATGAAGGAAGTCTAAAATTAAGTGGCAGCAATGTATCCGCAGGTGATGAAATTCCTGTCAGTTCGATTGAAAATGACTTGCTCACATGGTCGGACACTTCGGATGAATACGGTTATGGGTACACAGGTTTTGATTTTACAGTGATCGATGATTCGGATGTCGAAAGTGCTGAATCCTATACGCTTTCTGTAGATGTGGGAATCAGAACAGTTCAACTTACCGAAGGAAAAGGATGGAGGTTTCTGAGCTCAACATCGCCAGATGATGAGTACGTTAATATATTTAACGGCGTGGATGTTGATCTTCCCCCGGCCACATATCCATCGTTGTATGAATTGGATCAACCTACCTATTCATGGGAGCCGGTACAAAGCCTGTCAGCATCCCCTGAACAAGGCGAAGGATTCATCTTTTACGGCAAGTTGGGTGAGATGCCGGTAACCCTTTCGTTTGATGGAGAGTGGACAGCTCTCTCAGATATCTATGCTTACGATAATTTAGATTACGATGGAACCGGTGAAAGCGCCAACTCGGAGAATTTTTACTTGGTCGGGAATCCGCACCCGATTGCGTTGGATTTTTGTGAGTTTGATCTTTCGGATGTCTCACAAACCATCACGTTCTGGGATCCACAGACAGGAGCCGGTGATTACGTAAGCAGAAGCTGTGACATTGAAAAAGGAATTGAAATTGCACCGTTCCAGTCGTTCTGGATTCGAACGACGGATGTACATCCAAGCGCTTCCATCCCGGAGGAGGCCTATGTAAATTCCTCTTCAGAAGGATACTTTAAGGAAAAAACCTCCGGTGATTCAGAGCAGCCTCTGATTACGCTGAACCTGACCAGCCAGGACAATGCGTTTTCCAATCAGCTTCATCTCTTGTTTTCTGATGATGCGAAAGAAGGCCTCGATGCAATGGACGCCCCTAAGCTGAGTGCGGAGGGTTTGGCGTCGGAATGGCTTTCCTTTTACTCGATGGATTCCGAAAACGAAACCTACGCGATCCAGGTGTTGCCGTTTCCTGCAGCCACCTCCCAACAGGATAAAACTGTACTCGAGATTCCGCTGAATGTAGAAACCACCGAAGATGGCTTTTTCAAAATGGACTGGGCGTTGGGAGATCTCTCGGCACTGGATGCAGATATCTATCTGAAGGACAATGTGACCGGGCACACGATTGACCTGACAAGCCAGGAACAGTACAGCTTTATGCTGAAACCAACTGTGGATGTGGAGAAAGCGAAGGATCAGGAAGCGTTGCAGATCTTACATCAACCATTCACCAAACTCACAGAGATCGGACAACATACACGATTCACATTACTCGTCGATTATGGCGCTTCGGATCAGAACTCCGTGGGGATTGACCTGCCGGAGGAGTTTGCATTGCAGCAAAACTATCCGAATCCGTTTAACCCGGTAACGGTTATTCAATTTCAGTTAGCCAGTCAGTCTAACGTGGAATTGAGTGTCTACGATTTGACGGGGCGACAGGTAGCTATTGTGGTGGACAAACCGATGCAGGCAGGAAATCATCAAGTCAGTTTTAATGCTCAGGATCTGTCGAGCGGTGTATATATCTATACACTGAAGGCGGGTTCACAAATGCTTTCGCGTAAACTTACGATTGTGAAATGAGTTGAAAAATGATGGGCGGGGGATCGTATAAAACTGTCAGGTTTCCCCTCCATATTTAATCAGAAGAATCTATTACAATGATGTTAGAAAACAGGAATAAAGAAATGAAGAACTCGTTGAAAGAGAATCAAAAAAAATGGGAATCTCCGATAATTAAAACGCTGCCGATTCAATCGGGTACGAAACAAGGCGCCCCCCTTCCTCCGCCACAGGGATCTTAATCTGGGGAGTGCTATAAAATAAAATCAGCGGTTGGAGGCTTTCAGAGGTTCTACAAGGGAAGCGAGAGCATAGCCGTCGTGGTTAGAAATCGCCGTGTACCATTTATCATCCCAATTCCAGGAAACCACGTGATAGCCGTCAATTTCAGCCACATAAAAATCTTCTGATTTTTTGCATCTTTCCACTGCTTTTTGATCTCTTTTGAGCAGAGAATTTTTTTCAACTTGATTCAGATCAAACGCAAAAACATAGATCGTTTCACCAATGTCTGGTTGAACATATTCAAGCAAAGGAGTACTAAACTCATCGATAAAATTTGAAAAAACAATACCGGCAAATTCAGCTCCTTCAATTTCAGGAATAGTTAATGTAATTCCATGATGCTCAGAAAGATACGCTTCTCCATCTGAGGTTGAAGAGGTTTTATATTGGGGCTCAATAATTGAGCCGGAAGCCGTTACGAAATGTTGAGCGGCCATCTGTTCAACTATTACCTCGTTCGTTGGAGCATGCATCTCCGTATTTTCGAGGATTTGAACTGTTACCAATGAAAAAATTAACACAACTGCCGCGGCTGAGAGATATCGAATAATATTGCCCGTTCTTCCTGAAAAAACAGAAGAGTCCTCTGGTTCACTTGCCCTGGTTGTACATTCTCGGTCCAATAATTCAGATTTTTCCTGATCCAACGCATCAAAAATGCGCTGTCTTAAATATTCAGGGCACTCTTTTTTTTCTTTTCCGGACAATGCTACTTTTAATTCCAGAACTTCTTGGTATTCCTTTTCGATGTCCGGATGATCTTCGATAAATTCAAAAAAGGCCTCCCTTTCCTTCTTGCTCGCTTCTCCATCAACGACAGCATGCAGTAAGATAAGCGCCTGTTTTCGATTTAAGTGATCCATAAAACTCAGTTGATTAGCACTTCGAAGTTTGTACCGGAGGTTGAATGGCTTTGTATTGTTCTATAAATGACGAACAAAGAGATAAACCCAATCATTCACATTTTATTAAAAGAAAAAATAAACTCAAGTGATAAAAAATCAATCGGTTAGATGTTGTTGATATTATTAAAAAAATCCCATGGAAAACCATTCGGTAAATTTGTGCGTATAGACATCTCTTTCTTGAGTGTAGGATGGGTAAACGAAAGCTTGGAAGCATGTAAAGTGATATCTCCGCCATTTTTTGCGCCATATTTTTTATCTCCGTAAATAGGGTAACCAAGATTTGAAAGTTGAACCCGAATTTGATGCGGTCGGCCGGTAATCAAGGTTATATTCAGAAGTGATAGATTATTTTCCACTTGCTGGCGCTGGTAAATTAATTCTGCTTTCTTCGCCTGTTTGTTTTTTTGTGAAGCGACTGAAACCGTATTGGTTTGATTATTTTTTAAAAGATAATCATGAAGCATTCCATTTTGTGGTGCCACTCCCTCAACCACAGCATAATAACTTTTCTTGATTGAACGCTTTCGGATCTGTTCACTAATTCTGGATGCAGCTTTCGATGTTTTCGCGAAAAGCATTACTCCGCTTACGGGTTTGTCCAGCCTGTGAAGAAGACCTAAAAACACGTTGCCTTTTTTGTTGTACTCTTTTTTGAGGTATTCTTTGCACAGATTTAAAAGATCCGGCTGACCGGTATGATCTTCCTGGGATAGTAGTCCTGAGGGTTTGTTCACAGCCAACAGGTGATTGTCTTCAAAAAGAATTTCAATGTCTGGGTTTGTACCGGTGGTTTTCATCTCCTCAGTTATTTATCATTGCAATATCATTCAAAGATAACGGTTAAATACTTTTTGCTGTAACTATTTTATAAGATATTCATGTCGATAACGCTCGAAGAAAAAATTGCTCATCTGCCTACAAGTCCCGGCGTCTATCAGTTTAAAGATTCCAGGGGAAATCATCTTTATGTGGGAAAAGCAAAACGTCTCAGGAATCGTGTAAGATCTTATTTCCTTGATTCTCGAAATCATGATGGTCGTATTCGTGTGATGGTAGGCAAAATTGAGGATGTGGAAGTGATTGTAACCGACTCAGAAGCAGAGGCGTTGATTCTGGAAAATAATCTTATCAAACGCCATCAGCCCAGGTACAATATTATGTATCGGGATGACAAGTCCTATCCATATATCTGCATCACCAGGGGAGAGCGTCCCCGTGTTTTCCCCACACGAACAGTTATAAAAGACGGTAGTAAATATTTTGGTCCGTACGATCATGTGGGACAAATGAGACGCATGCTGGAAACCATTCGTAAAACATTTGACCTATGTACATGTGCTGTTTCACCCAAATTAATAGATAAATCAAAAGGCATGCCAAAGTGGCATTCGTGTTTTGATGATTACCTCGAAAACTGTTCGGGCGATTGGGATTTGGAGCGATATCAAACCGCTATTGAAAAAGTAGAGCGGCTTTTATCAGGCAGAACAGAGAAATTGATGAGAGAGATCAAAGAGGAGATGTCAATTGCATCGGATGCGCTGCACTTTGAAGAAGCCGCTCGGTTGAGGGATAGCCTACAGGCGCTTCAGAAGTACAATCAGAAGATGAAGATTGTTGCTGATAAGAAAGTAGACCGGGATCTTTTCGCCATCCAGGTTGATGAGGAGTTGATGGAAGCATGCGGTGTACTCTTCAAAATTCGGGAGGGAAAGCTAATCGGGAAATTTCACCGATTCTTGAAAAATATTGAAGGGGTTGAACGAGGCGATATGCTCCAATCGTTTGTTGAAGATTATTATACAGGTCAGTTTGCCGGCGCTATTCCTGATGAAGTTTATTTAAGCGATAAGATTGAAGATATAGAACCATTAAGTGAATACTTGTGGGAAGAACATGGGAAAAAAGTGCCCATTAAAGTTCCTAAAATAGGGGAGAAGCGTCAATTTATTGAGATGGCAATTTCGAATGCCAAATTGAAGTTAGGGGAAAGAAAATTAGAAAAAGAGAAAGCCGAACGAAGCCGAATTCCACAGGCAGTAAAAGATTTGAAGGAATCGTTGATGTTGGAGCGTTTGCCCCGCAGAATCGAGTGTTTTGATAACTCAAATATCCAGGGTTCTGATCCGGTGGCTTCGATGGTTTGTTTTGTGGATGCCAAGCCGCGAAAGAGTGAGTACAAACGATTTAATATAAAAACCGTAGAAGGACCGGATGATTTTGCGTCGATGAAAGAGATTGTAGCCCGCAGGTATTCGCGGGTGAAAAAAGAGAAACAACAACCTCCGGACTTGATATTAATTGATGGCGGCAAAGGTCAACTTAATGCCGCACTCGAAGCTCTGAGAGAAATTGATTTTTTGGATCACGTTGAAGTGGCCGGCTTGGCAAAACGGTTGGAGGAGGTATATCTGCCCGGAAAATCAGACCCCGTGATGATTCCTAAGACCTCGCCCGCACTGAAATTATTACAATCTGCCAGGGATGAGGCTCACAGGTTTGCTATCAATTTTCATCGCCAAAAAAGAGGAAAACGTACACTAAAAACAGAATTAACTGAAATAGATGGAATCGGAGAGAAAAGGGCGCAGGAGCTTTTAAAACATTTTGGGTCCGTTAAAAAAGTAAAAGAGAGTGATCTCGAAACTCTTCAGAACTTTCTCGGTAAGAAGACTGGAGAAGCAGTGTATCAACATTTTGCGGTGTTAGAAAATGAATAATCATTTAACATGAAAATGTTATAGATAAGTTTATTTCTGTGCTGTAATATGTGATTAGCCTGATTAATGAGATTATGTAATTAAGTCATTAACTGGGTATTGGCATGTTTTATGTTGTATAACATGTAAACAGAAGCAAATTCATCAAGTGAATGACGCGTAGTTGAATATTGTTTCTTTAAATAAGTAGCACTATTATAGATCCGAGAATTATGAGACTGAATAACTCAGACCACATACCGAAAAATTACGAACAGATGAAAGACCGCGAATTGGTGCATCTGTTTAGGGAAAACGATGATCAACTGGCTTTTAAAGAGCTGATGAATCGTCACCAGGCGAAGGTGTATTCCTATATTTTTAGCATGATTAAAAATCGTGAAACGGCGAATGACATCTTCCAGGAAACCTTTACGAAGGTCATCACCAAAATGGATGATACCTACAACGAACAAGGTAAATGGATTGCTTGGGTTATGAGAATTGCTCATAATGCAACAATTGATCATATCAGAAAACAAAAACGATTTGTAGACGTTACATCCTCGTATGACAAAGAGTCGAAAACAGACTTTTACGACAGATTGCCCGACGAGGATTCTATGGCTCAGGATGAAAAACTTGAGTTGGACGAATCAACGTCGAGTTTGCTGAAGCATATTTCGAATTTGCCCGAGGAACAACGAACGGTTGTGATGTTGCGTCACTATTATGAAATGCCGTTTAAAGAGATTGCTGAATTGACCGATGTGTCGATCAATACAGCCCTTGGACGAATGAGATACGCTTTGATCAATCTTCGTAAAATGTTCGACGAGGAACATGAGAAGGAATCAAATAGTGTATGAGTACCAAGGAGAATAGAAGCATAGCTTACATATATAATGAAATGGATCCCTCTGAAAAACTCGAATTCGAGAGGGATCTACAAAATGACAGTGACCTATTAATTGAGGTTGAGTCATTGAAAAAGATTGCCAGGAATCTAGATCAACTTGAGCCCATGGATCCACCTGCTCATGTTGTAGAGGCAGTTTATCAATCGGCAAAAAAGAACAAAGAAGATTCCGCTAAGGGCTATTGGAAACCGATTATCTATTCAGCTGCTGCACTATTGCTGATAGGAATGACTTCGGGAATATTCTTAATTGAGGATACAGAAACTCAAGGCAGCGGAAATCAACAAACAAAAGCTGCATCTGTTACTTCGGGCGGAACTGATTTTTTTCCGGAAGCGGTGAACCAAACATCAATTTCTGAGAAAAATCTACAGCCATGGGTAGACAATAACGAAATCCTCTATTTTCAGGGCCAAACCGCCTCTGAAAGCTCGGTAGTACCCGATTCCATCAGAAATGAAAGTTTAAAAAAGCTGACTCCCGTAAATCCTTCAGGGGAGCGATCACGGCCAGAAGAGCTCCAGCTAACGGGCAGCCATAATTAAGCAGATCTGATATCGTTGCCGATAAAAGTTCTTAGTTTATATTTATCAATCACTTAAGTGAAGTCAGTAAGAAGTTTTCCACTTTAAAATGTGAATAACTTCTTTTGGTTAGGTATAAGGTGAGGCTTATATTGAAAACTAAGAATTAATTAACCCCTGAAAGAGAATGGGAAAAATCATTTCAATTGCCAACCAAAAAGGTGGGGTTGGTAAAACAACTTCGGCTATTAACCTTGCGGCAAGTCTTGCTGTTATTGAGCACCCGACTCTGATCATAGATACCGACCCGCAGAGCAATACGACCAGCGGATTAGGGATTGAACCAAAAAATGTATCGAATTCGGTATATGAGGTTATGGTTGGCGGCATTGATGTTGAAGATGCTATTCGTGAAACTGAACTTCCGTATCTCGATTTAGTACCCTCTCATATCAATTTGGTGGGGGCAGAGATTGAGATGGTTGACAGAAATGAGAGAGAACGAATTCTCATGAAGGCTGTCGAGAATATCCGCGATAAATATGATTTTATTATTTTTGATTGTCCGCCCTCGCTTGGATTGCTGACAATAAATGCATTGACGGCATCTGATTCGGTTATGATTCCTGTTCAATGTGAATATTTTGCTTTAGAGGGTTTGGGACAGCTTTTAAACACCATTAAAATTGTTCGCCAGCACCTGAATCGTGAATTGGAAATTGAAGGTGTTCTCTTAACTATGTATGACACTCGTACACGCCTGTCTAACCAGGTTGCGGAAGAGGTAAAACGGTATTTCGATGACAGGGTGTTCTCAACTATTATTGCCAGAAATATTCGTTTGGCGGAAGCACCCAGTTTTGGGAAACCGGCTATTTTATATGATGCTTCCAGTACGGGTGCAAAAAATTATCTCTCTTTAGCCCGGGAAATTATTCATAACAATGAGAAGTTGTTTAAGTCGAGTCCGGTGCTGTCAAAATCATGATGAGTTATGTCTAAAAAAGTATTAGGTAGAGGTCTTGGAGCTTTTTTTCCTGAGTATAATGAAGAATCAGAGGATCAGGAAAGCTCCCAAAAAACAAAGACTGCCGTACCTATAGAGCCCACCGACCGTGTAAACATTGTTCTTAAGATTCCGGTTGAGAATATTCGTCCCAACCCGCATCAACCCAGAACCGATTTTAAGGAGGAAGCTCTTGAGGAGTTGGCTACATCCATCAAAAAGCATGGATTGATTCAGCCCATAACCGTTCGGCATATTGGTGAGAAGCGATTTGAATTGATTAGTGGCGAGCGGCGATTACGAGCTACGAAACTTGCCGGCATTGCCGAAATCCCCGCATATATTAGAGAAGCGAACGATGAACAAGTCATCGCCTTTGCTTTGGTTGAGAATATCCAGCGAGAGGAGTTAAATCCGTTGGAAATTTCTATGGGATATCAACGATTGATTGACGAGTGCGATTACACGCAAAGTGAAGTGGCCGAAAGAGTTGGGAAGAACCGATCGACAGTAACAAATATGTTACGGCTTCTGCAACTCCCCGCATTTATCCAGGCTGCGTTAAGGGATGAAACCATTACGACGGGCCATGCACGTTCTTTGATTAATGTGAAGAGCGAGAATGATCAGAAGAAAATCCTGAAGGAAATTCAGAAGAAAGATCTCTCCGTTCGTCAAACCGAAGAACTTGTAAAGTCGTACGATAAAAAGAAAGAACAGAACTCTTCAAAGAAAAAAACTCCTAAAAAGAGTAATCCGTTTTTGGATGATGTGTCAAAAAGGCTACGGAAGCAATTCAGCACGAAAGTGGACATCAAACAAAAAGGGAAGGGAGGAGAGATCCGGATTGAGTATTATTCTGATGAAGACTTAGAACGATTGATTCAACTTTTCGATGAAATGGATTAGTCTTTTTCTTGTTTTCTTTTCTTTCATTATTACTTTTTCTGACTGTAAAGCCCAGCAATCTTTTCTCCCGGTGGATTATTCGCTCCTCGAAAACAGATATTACAATGCCTCCGGCTTAGATGTAGCACAAGAAGATACAACTGAACAGTCCAGTGAATATCCCAGTCCAAAATCAGTTCTGTATAAATCTCTGATTATTCCGGGGTGGGGACAGATTGTTAATAGACAAATTTGGAAAGTGCCTATCATTTATGGCATATTTGCAGGAATTGGGGTGTATACTGTTTATATAGACGGACAATACAAAGATTATAGGGCTGCTTATTACAACTCCACACAGGGCGAAGACAACGATTTTCGATTTGGACCGACACCGGAACGTTTACAGGGTGTAAATGCAAATCAGCTTCAGTCCACCCGAAATAATCTTCGGAATCGCAGGGATCTGATGTTTGTTATTATGGGTGTTGCTTACGGGCTTAACGCTTTGGATGCATACATTTTTGCACATATGCGGACGTTTGATGTATCAGATGATCTCAGTGCCAGAGCTACTGTTCAACCAACTCTTTTGGCCGAGGGCAGTCCCGGAGTTCAGGTAAAATTTTCACTTTTTAAACATTGAGGTATGGATAAGCCGAAATTATTTTCCAATAACATGAATGCCGACAGATTTGAGTCAGAGAGCAGCCGCAGCCTGTGGAGCATCTTTAAAATTATGGGCGAATTTGTTGATGGGTATGAAACACTCCTGAAAGTTGGGCCCTGCATCTCTATTTTTGGATCTGCACGGGTGAAGCCGGGTTCCAAGTATTATGAGTTGGCTGTAAAGGCTGCGGAGGCTATATCGGAGAATGGTTTTGGAATCATTACGGGTGGCGGACCGGGGATTATGGAGGCAGCCAATAAAGGTGCTTTTAATAACGATGGAAAATCAGTTGGGCTGGGAATCGATCTCCCGAAAGAGCAAGGAGTGAATCGATATGTTTCACCTAATTATGTAATCAACTTCAGATATTTCTTTGTTCGAAAAGTAATGTTCGTAAAATATGCCCAGGGATTCATTGTATTACCGGGCGGTTTTGGAACCCTTGATGAACTGTTTGAAACTATTACCTTAATTCAAACAGAAAAGATCATGAAGATCCCTATTGTTCTCATCGGAACGGAATATTGGCAGGGATTAATTGATTGGATCAGAGAAAAATTGATAGAAAATGCTTATATAAATGAAGACGATATGGACATTTTTTATCTGACGGATGACGTTGATGATGCTGTTGCACATATCTGTGATTTTTATAAAGATAGGGAACCAAAACCCAATTTTTCTTACTAAGAAACTTTTTTTGCTGATTCATGTTTAAATTTTTAGAATTTAAATAATGAATTTGTATAAATAATTTCGTTAAGTTTATCGCGTTTATTCGGAAGGAAACAAATCAAAAACTACATTTAGCATGAAATCTTTAAAACTTATACTTACACAATGCCTGGCAGTTGTACTCTTGTTGGGTTTCGCAGACCTTTCAATTGCTCAAGATGAAGCCAGGGGTGAAGCTATTCAGCTTTACAATCAGGCTCAGGAAATGGCAGGGCAAAATCAATTTGATCAGGCAATTACTCTCTACGAAGATGCACTTGGCGTGGCAGAGGAAAATGAATTGACTGATATTGTTGATCTTGTTGAAGAGCGACTTCCAAGAATTTATGCAAGTCGTGCGTCTGCTGCATATCAACAATTTCAAAGTGAACGGACCATTAGCTCTATTGATACGGCTATTGAATATTTCCGTGAGTCTCAGGAAGTAGCAGAGGAATATGGAAATGATCAAGTAGTTCAACAAGCAGTAGGAGCTATTCCACAATTGTATTATGTACGTTCA
>CAYRDO010000027.1:0-22347 GCA_964422985.1 uncultured Rhodohalobacter sp.
GTGACGATTACAGCGAATTATAAGGGCTTAAATTCCTCTTCAATGGGGGAGAAAATCAACAAAAGTAGTTGTAGGGGGATGGCCTGGGAGTCGTGAATTGAGGTCGAAATTTTAAACAGGCCCGATAAACCATCCCCCTGCGCCCCCTTCAGAGGGGGAAATTCTTAACTAGTTCTTGAGTCGAATATACATCAAAGCCCGAATCTGTAAGGTTCGGGCTTTTTTGTTTGGTTTTGGATCAATCTTTAGAAGTTTCAAGAGTTACATACTGCCCTGTAAGACCTAACGTAAATGTATATTTTCCACTTCTTAACGGACTTTCACCCACATAATCGATCGGTTGCAAAACATAAGTTTCTCTCTGAGCCTTCACTTCGATATAACCGTATCGATAGGCTTCTTCAAATTCTTGGTATCGACTGGTTCGACCGGATTCTAAGGATTCATATGTATATTCAGATTCAGGAAAGCGAATATAAACTGACATGAAATCAACCGGGCTGGAATTCACAATCCGTATGTAAACCGCATCGGGGTCATCTTCCGAATCAAGTGTGTTGCAGGCCGATATCAAAAGGATAAGTGAAAAAAGCAGATACTTTTTCATAAGACCGGGAAGTGGATTTATAAAACATACACTTGAATCACTGATGATACCTATAAAGATTCAAGCTGTTTTTGAATCGTCTTCCTTTCGGCTTCATTTTGTGTCAGAGAAAGTGCCTGCAAAAGATGGTTTTTAGCTTTTTGAGCGTCCACATCTCTGTAAAGCACTCCGAGCAATGTTTGATAGTATCGATTGTTCTCCAGTTTCAAAGTTTCGGCTTCCTCAATAGCTGTATGTTTCCCGTAAACTTTTGAGAGGGCAAAGATTCTGTTCAATGCCACTATGGGAGAATCATCTATTTTTACAAGTTGATTATAGAGTTGAAGAATGTTCGACCATTTATTCTCTGTATCTGCCTTCATAGTATGCCACCAGGCAATTCCCGCTTCAAGATGATACTTTGAGACCTGTTCTCCTCCTGATGCCCGGTTTAAATAATAGGCCCCTTTTGCGATCAACTCCTCGTTCCAAAGCGACGTATCCTGATCTTCATATAAAACGATCTCTCCATGTCGATTTTTCCTGGCCTCAAACCGGGATGAGTGGAAACAGATCAACGCAAGAAGAGCCAGCACATCGGGTGTACTGGTTTCTTCGTTTTCCACCAGAAGATAGGCCAAACGCATCGCCTCAAGACAGAGATCTTTTCTCAAGACCATATCACTGCTTTCAGAATAATATCCTTCGTTGAATAATAGGTATAAAGTCGTAAGGACGGCATCCAACCGCTGATTAATCTCATTCGAAGGCGGCAGTTCCATCTCAATTTTTTCATCCCGAATGGTTTTCTTTGCCCTGTACAATCGTTTATTAATAGTCTCTTTGTTGGTGAGAAATGCATTGGCGATTTCATCGATTCCAAAGCCACAAAGAATTCGTAATGCCAACCCAATTTGAGATTCCACAGGTATCGCCGGGTGACAAATAGCAAAGATCATCTGCAGCTGACTGTCCAAAATGTTTTTCTCTGAAATTTCAAGCTCCATTTCTACTCTTGAATTGTTGGAATACTGTATTTCAGGAGAGACATTATTTCTGAAAGTCTGACGCCGGTTCAGAAGATTTCTGGCTTTATTTTTAGCAACTGCGTATAGCCAGCCGGTGGGGTTTTCGGGGATGCCGTTTCGGGGCCAGGTTTCAAGAGCTGCAATAAACGTTTCACTGGTGATATCTTCTGCAGTCTGAATATGTTCGAGTCCAAAAAATTTACAAAGTACAGCGGTTATTTTGCTGAACTCTTTCCTGAATAGGTGGGGGATCAACTCTTGTTCTTTCATAAGATAATCATGATAAGATAGACCGGGTCAAAGAATAAGCCATCCATTTTGAATAACCGCAGAAGCGCAGAGAGATAAACTTTCAAACCTCCGCACCTCTGCGATATTCATCATTCCGGTTGTTCGTGTTTCGCCACTTTTCGTACTTCAACGGTATTGCCTTCGCCCTGCAACACCGGGCTCCCTTTGGCAAATGCCACAGCTTCATCAACCGATTCGGCCTGAACAATCACATAACCGCCTATGGTCTCTTTAATATCACCAAACGGACCATTGGTCACTACGTTATTATGTTTTACAACCCGAGCGTCATCAAATGAAAGGCCGTTTCCATGGCTTACCAGTTTTCCCTGGCTGTCGATATCACCGAGCCATTTCATGGTTTGTTCCATCCAGGCCTGAATCTGTTCAGGTGATGCAACTTTACTTCCGTCCTCGTGTCTGAAAATCAAAAGAAATTCATCCATAATAATCTCCTAATTTTAAAATTAAATGTATGGCTTACACTCTATTAACAAACGAACATTGCAAAATTGGACAAGTATATTCTGTTGATTCTCGTTTGGAACACTCTATCAGATAAGCGGTTGAATCAACTATGAAACTCAAAAATCAATTAATCTGTTTTTAGAGTGAACAAACAAACTGAAAATAAATCATAATTAATTTTCATGGATTTAAAGAATAAAACACGAGAAGAGTTAGAAGACAAGATCAAAAAACTTGAGAATCTTATTGAGACAAAAGGAGTGGGCTCCAAACGACTGGCGAAAGCTAAGCGTGTGCAGAGAGATGTTAATCTGGCGCTGATTCTCGGTGGAGTGACCGTTGCATTAGGCGTAACGGCGTGGTCGCTCTATAAATATAAAGGTGAATAGGTAGGAATTATCCATCATAAAGTGAGAAAAGTCTTTCAAATCAAGAATCAAAAAAATAAGAAGGAGATGCGTTCCGGGAACAAATAAAGAGATTAATAATTCAAGATAGTTAACAAGAAAATCATTATTCAATGGAGAGAATATATGAATACAATTAACAAACAAACCCTAAACATATCGAAGTTTCTCTGCTTAGTTGTGTTCCTGTTTGCCACAATAAATGTCACTGACGCTGACCTTTTTAGCGAATGGGATACCGATGGTAGCGGCGAAATATCAGAAAGTGAATTTCAAGAAAACTTCTCAGCAGAACATTATTCTGCCTGGGATGCCAATAATGATGAAAACCTCACTGAAGAAGAGTACTATCAAGCCACGTTTATGATCCTGGATGAAAATCAAGATCAGCAACTAAGTTCTGCTGAATCTGACTGGGGTTATGAACACCTATATGGCGATTACGTAGATTACGATGTTGATGTACAAGAAGGACAGGATTCAACTACTGTAAACTTAAATTATGATCAGTATCGTGAATCAGTTCGAGATACCAGATTTTACTCTGATACCGACACCAATGCTGATTCAAACCTGACGAGAGAAGAGCTTGCAAGCTCAATTTTTGCCAGTTTGGATTGGGATAATAATGGCTCACTAAGCAGCACTGAATTTGAGCAGTTTAACAGATACAATGTGAATTCAATGAATGAATCAGAAGAGTAATTCTGGTTAAACATTAGTAAATTTTGATAAGCTCATCTGAGAAATTCAGGTGAGCTTTTTTGTTTGGATATATCAGGTCAACTCTACTTTTCAGAATAATGAATGGATGGCTAAAGATCTCTGTTCCATAACTTTATGCTAACTAAGAAAATGCTAAATCCAACTGCAAAAATGGTTCTGTCTCACATGAAAATCCGGAAAACTCTGCTTTCTGCAATTTTAATTTCGATCTGTGTTTTTGTACACACGAATACTGTCCAAGCCCAGTCTTCCAACAATATCAATAAAGAATTTGGGTTGGGAGCTATGCTGGGAGAGCCAACGGGTGTTTCTGTAAAGGTTTGGACGGGTAACACCACAGCGATAGACGTTGGTGCGGCATGGTCACTTTCGGGGAGAAATGAAGCCCTGCATTTGCATTCAGATCTGTTGTTCCATTCCTGGTTTCCGGATACTGAAAATCTGGCATTTTACTACGGTATCGGCGGGCGGATTATCTTTGCTGATGAAGCCAAAGCCGGAGTTCGCGCTCCGTTAGGCTTGACCTATGTGTTTGATGATATACCATTTGATCTGTTCGTAGAAGCGGTGCCGATTTTAGATCTCACACCCGATACAGATTTTGCGGGAAATGGAGCCGTTGGGATTCGGTACTACTTTTAGATGTCTAGAAATGAACTCCAAGGGTCAGCGAGAATGCAACTCCCTGAAAATGTTCAGTGGCATGAAATGCTAGCTGAGGTCCGACACGCAAGAATTGAGTAGGAAAAAAATCAATTCCTACATGGATATTCCAAGGTTTAAACCTGGCTCATAACCGCTTTATCAAAGAGTTTGTCAGGTAAGATCTTCCGCATGAATATCATCAGTTTTGCCAGCTTCCCTTTTGTATATCTTGTTTTGGGATTGTCTGATTTGATCGCTTTCGATACCACATCAGCAATGACAGAAGGAGGAGAGCCTCCGCCTTTTTTATAAGATTCTTCAGATGCTTTACTCATACTTTTTGCCATATCTGCATAGGCAGTATCTCCGGATCTCTCCATCATCGGACCGCTCATCACGTCACCAAATTCCGTTTCAATGATGCCCGGTTCGATGATCACAACGTCAATTCCGAACTGTTTGACCTCAAGACGTAAACAATCACTCCAGCCTTCAAGGGCATGTTTGGTGGCATGATACCAGGCACCAAGAGGTGTGTAGACTTTCCCGCCCATCGATGACATATTGATGATTTTCCCGGAGCGTTGTTCCCTCATCATTGGCAGCACCAATTGTGTAAGCCTGGCAAGGCCAAAGATGTTCACTTCAAACTGTCGCCGGGCATCTTCAATCGTTGTATCCTCAACTGCTCCATAAATGGCATACCCTGCATTGTTCACCAAAACATCTATTCTGTCCTCTTTCTCTCTGATAGTGGAAACGACATTCTGGAGATCCTCCTCAACCGTGATATCCATTTTGATGGCTGTGGCTCCGAGTTCTTCCAGATCCTGCATGTTTTCAATTCTGCGGGCCGCTACATAGACGATCAATCCATCTTCCAATAATTTCTTCGCGGTTGCTTTTCCAATCCCTGATGAAGCTCCGGTTACAAGTACTACTTTTTTGTTTTTCATGATTGTTGAGTTAGAGTCGGTTGCGTATACAATTTGATAAGCTTTTTGCTTAAACAGAATTAGAGCTTCAATTATTCCCCGGTTTTTATTTGATCAGGGAAAATGCAGCGATCGATTCTACCTTTTCTTTTCTCTGGTACCAATCATTGCCAACTAACTCTACCTGATCGATGATACAACTCCCGAAGTTTCTGTCTCTGAGCCGGGTGATTGTTTTGATAAACGTCCCGGGATGTTTAAAAGATTCTCTAAACCGAACCACCGTCATATGAGATGTCTGTAGTTGATAACGCTTATCAATGGAATGTTGCAGGCCGGACTCCTTAAACCTTTTTCTCAATTGATTTCTCAAGACGGTTAGCTGATCTCCTTTTGGGAATCCCTGGATAAGAATACAAGACGGCGAAGCTGTGATCCCGCGAAATTCAATTTCAAACGGATCAGTTGATCCGACAGCAGATTGCACAATTGCCTGATAATCATCCGGTTCAATTTGATTCAATGAAAACTCCGGATAGCAAGAAATGATGGACAACACGGTTACATGTAGATCGGATTCCGGATAGTAATATTGACGGGGAGCTGCTCTCTTAATTTCTTCCAGGGTTTGTGAGATCTGTTCTTTTACCTCGTTGGAGGGCCGGGCAAGCAAGGTCATTCCATATCGGGTATCATCCTTCAAATCGATCAAGGGATCCAACTCAAATTGGTTGTTTTTAAATCTTTCAAGAGACTCATTCCATAGCTTATTGTAATGTTTCTCTAAGTCCACGAGGATATGTCTTTTAGTGGGGGAGTAACGACGTTGCGCTTAATGCGCTGATTAAGTGTTTGCAGTGTATTCCCAGGGATTAATCAATTCTACACCTGAGGCTTTGATGTCTTTTGTATTTCTGGTCACTACTGCAAAATCATGGACCAAAGCTGTTGCTGCAATTAGTGCATCAATAGCTGGGAGTAGCGTTCCCATTTTTTCTGCCTTGGCTAAGATTTTCCCCCATTGGTTTACTTCGGTTAGGCTGACGTCTAACACACGGTTCTTAAATCGATGAAGCAAATCTTCGTTTATCCAATGATTAAGCCTGCGTTTTCTATTGGTAGAAGGTAACTTTTCAATTCCTTTTCGCAATTCTCCAAAGGTAATAACACTTAGATAGAGATCTAGTTCATCATGATCAGAGAACCATTGAATGACGTTTTCATCAGGACTTGGTTTTGCTAGTTCAGAAATACAACATGTATCAATTAAATAGCTCATAAAGAAATATCTCGGGCAGGGGATTTATCACGCTCAAGGTCTAATTCAACAGAGGCCAGGGGAGACTGTTGCAAGAAATCAATGAGGCTCGTCTTGGGTTGTTTAATTTTTTTGTAGTCCTCTACTGAAATTACGACCACACTGTCTTTTCCATGTTTCGTTACTGTTTGGGGACCTTCTTCAGTTGCTTTTCGAACAACTTCACTGAATTTATTTTTGGCTTCCTGGAGTTGCCACTTTGCAGGTTTCATAGGTACCTCCTTTAATTTGTGTCTAGTCTGTCTAGAAAATATATAATACTAACTTGAATGATAAGAGATTATTTTGCAAAGGATGGAAGATTGAGCAAACACCTAACGACCTGCGGGATAAGCGGCGCAATACACTCTCCGAAATTATTGATGAATTAAATAGCAGCCTAAATCTGCAAATCAGGCAAGGTCAGTGTGAGTTGCGTCTGCTTGATGCCGTGATTAGGCAGCAACATCGCGGGGCAATGTATGAGCAATAGCATATCCGAGCGCGCGGTAGGCTTCGAACTGTGCTGACTGGAAATATTGGTCGCTGGTCGGTTCTTGAGGGAATGCGAGATGCTTTTCGGCATAGGGTGTGATAAACTCCGCCTGATCGTGCAACAGATCCTCGTGCATGGAAAGCTTCAGGTAGTAGACCTCACTTTTGTGTTGTGCATCATATGCCAGCGTTCCTCTAAAGACTGGCGCTTCCGTCGCGAATGTGTTGGAACCGCAGAGGATTTCATCGAGGCCAGGAATATCGATTTCAACGGATAGTTCTTGCTGAGCTGCCTGTTTCAGTTTCCGGTAAGAGCTGAAGCTGTAAGACGGATCATGCTCAGCGTCCACAATCAGAATGGTCCGGCATTGGCGGCGGAGTAATGCATAAGCTCCCAGGTTTTCAGAATGGCCACCATCGCTCAGGCGTATTACGCGGCTCCGGTCTCCCGGGCTCGGGATTACATATTCCAGACCCATGTTTAACAGCCGGAGCAGTAAGCGGACGTTGCTCTGCTCAATATTGGTACCGCTGAGTGCTGCACCGGAAATGGCCGGGGCAACATTGAAGTTACGAAGCGTAGCATAAGGAGAGATACGGTCGGAGACGTCTTGACCAAACTTCCAGTTGTTCTCCACAGGTTTTCCGGGCTCCCAGCCAAACCCTTCGGTGTCGTCCCACGTGAGATAACCGCATGAGTCGGATCCGAAACCCATTGGACCGAGCTCGAAAATGCGATGACCCAGCGGGACATCTTCATTTGGCCGGGGCGGGCGTACCGTCGTGTTGAAGACAAAGCTGGGGAGGCCGGCGCGCTGGGCGAAGGCGCGCATGTCGGGAAAAGAAACCGGCACTACATCGTTTCTGGTTAAGTCTAGATGCTCAGCGGCTATGATACTACGCTCCAAAAACGAATGGTTCAGCTTCTCGAAGGGGGCTTTCTTTTCGAGGGTTGGAAATACCTGGTAGGTCCGCTGGATGCCCTCGCGGTAACTCTTACGAGCAAAGCTCTGAGCGTTAAGCAGGTTAGCTACTTTCGTTGAAATGCTCCCCGTAGTCAATGGAAAGCTGAGAATACGCAGCATGTTGAACAGCGTGAGGTCTACAGGAAGCATGATGGCCGCCTGAACAAGCAGGCTGAACCAGTTTCTTGCCCCAAGTGGCTTTGTATTCGTAGCAAGATAGCGCTGGAAAGGACCATTGAGGTCAAACATCTCCTCCTGAACCTGACCGAGTGCGCCCCTGGGGTCCTCGAGACTGGAGCGATGATAATACGGCTGCATTAACAACCAAGACAAAGCATACGATCCCCCGGATACGGCAGACACCACGTCGACCTTACTAAGAAGATCCAATTCGTGTAGCGCACGTAAAACTCCGATTGAGAAGGCCGCAGACCTATTTCCACCTCCGGAAAAACATATGCCGAAGCGCGGTACGTTAGTGGGACCATCCTTATTGAAGATCCGTTCGCGTTCGTACAAACTTGTAGGAGACATGATCATCGCCATTTCAACTGATATAGAAAAATAATGTTTAGTTGTTGCATTTGCTTAATCTTGACATTGCTACATAACGTGTATTTAATGGACAAACTATTGCCCGGAATACTACCTAATAGTAATCCAAAATGGTTTTTTGAACAAATGAAGTGCGAGTATTGCCTGATTAATATTTAGGTCTTGTTCCAAAATGTCCGATGAATCCGCCGATTCATTTTTAAAAGTGTCAAAGCCCACTTGATAAAAATTTGATATGTGATTGGAGATAACCTATTTCAGGACGGGTCCGGTCCGGTCCTTGATTTGAAAAAAATCAGAGATCGCATACCGAATACCCAAAATCGCATATCAAGCTTCTCACAACCCCTGATTTTTGCACTTGGTTTCGTTGTATCATCCTCGGATCAACTCCGACACAACTCCGATACAACTCCGATACAACTCCGTATATAGTCCGAGAAATTGGGGAGTTGCCCCGGAGATGGTAGGGCGTTGATCCGTACGAGGTTCGAAGAGGACCGAAGGGAGGTGCAGGTCTTTCTATATGGATACCTTGAAATGGCGGAAGGCTGAACCCGATTCGTTCGTCTATGAACTGTTTATTGCTTGTCGAATCTTGAAGAAACTACGAATTCAATAATCGTTTAATCACATAAAGCTGACCAATATGATAGGCATTATGTTCAATGATCAACTCTGCTTCGCGTAACAGATTGTGATTTTCGTTTTGGGAGAATGGTTCAAAGAGGTCATTGGATGAATCCATAAGGTAGTCGCAAAACTGATCTCTCTCATTAAAAAATTTTTCAATTAAGTTCTCCCATTCTTTCTCATCTTTTGGCGCTTTATTTTCCGGCCAGTAATCATCGGGCCAATTCCCGGCTTCATAATCATCATCTTGGCAATAGTCGATGATATCTTTTTGTGCATACCAGAGGTGATAAAACTGCTGGTAGAACGAATAGGGAAGACCATCTGGTACAATTCCAACTTTCTCAAATGGAACGTCTTCAACTACCTTTTCAATCGGTGAAAATGCGTTTCCTCCTTTGAGGTGGCCGACCAGTTGCTCGCGAAGTTTTTGATCGATTCTCAATTCTTGATTCATCTGTATTCTATTTGATTCAAAAAATTTATTAAGTGCTAGTAATCTCTAAAATGAGTAAAGTGATCCATACATTCATCCGTTTGATCAATTATTCGGTTCAGGTATCAAAAAATCGGCTATTTCATTGCCTAACATTTGGCCATATTCTGAATTGGTAAACACCACAAATCCCCAGTCTTTTTCTACGTCCAGCAAATACATGCAGGTAAATCCTTCATTATTTCCATAGTGCATATAGATATCTGTTTCGATATCGGGAAGTTCCGGAGTCATGAATCCCAGGGTGTAATAAACATCGGGCCCGTCATTTGGAACAGTTGAATGACGTTTAAAAAGTTCAGCATAGCTTTCTTCATCCAATAATTCATTGTTCATCACAGCAATCATCCATTTTGAGAAATCGGTTGCTTCGGTGTGAATAGAGTAAGCTGCTCCAAATTCCCTGTCGTCCATAGGAGGCATCATCGGCTGAGCATTTTCATCGTACGGTTTGGCCTTATTTTTTTTTTCGTGAATGAATTTTGCAGAAATGAGGTATGATCCAACCTGAGCGGCTCTGCGACTCTTTCTTGAAACGCTGCCTCTAAACCCTCGGAGTCCGTATTTTCAATTTCAGCTAAGACTTTCGTCAGGTATTGATATCCCTCGCCTGAATACCTGTAATCTGTGCCCGGTTCAAAGTAGATTTTAAGCCGGCCGTCCATCTCCTCGAATCTCCAATTCGGAAATCCTGACCGGTGACTCAACACCATTCGAGCCGTGATCTTTTTGTATCGTTTATCATTTTCAATATCTGGGTTCGGTAGATATTCGTAGAGCGGTTTGTCCAGCTCCAGTTTTCCCTCCTCAACATAGGTCATCACAAAGAAAGCGAATACGGATTTTGAGATGGATGCCCCTTCAAAAATGGTTTGATTTGTGACGGGTTTGCCTGCTTGACGGTCAGCGTATCCAAGAGTTTTGTGATGGATGATTTCACCGTCATTAATCAGGGCGAATGAAACTCCGGGAATATTCAACGAATCCACTTTTGATTCGAGTAATTGATCCAATTCTATTGCGGTGTGTTTTGCTCCAAAATAGTTCTCAACGGTTCCGTTGGTAGCAGACTGTCCATATGAACAACCTGAGATGAGGATTGCAAACAGTAAAATTTGAAGTCTTTTGAAAATCATAACTGGATGGTTGTATGGATACCATAAATTATGCTTTTACCGGTTAATGGACCTTCAAGCGTCCGTAGGTCCTTGAAGCGTCCTTTTTGGTGATTTGCTTTAAGAACACGTGACGCTTGAAGGACTTCCGCTCTGCTTCAGACGCTTCAAGGACACTTCATTTGTTAACCGGTAAACGAGTTATAAATTATTATTAGATAGTGAGCTTCTTATTTTTGCCACGGAACCACAGAAAGACTTTGATATTCTGTGATTTTTTGATTCATTTGTAAGATTTACGATCAATCAGCCATTGTACGGCGGTTTCCATGAACTTTTCGGTTTGATAATCATCCACTCCCTGCCAGCTATTCATGTAAAGAGCAGCCATCGCATCGCCCATCACAATGATTTTTCCACCGCCGTCCAATTCGGTAAAAACGGCAAACGGAACTTCTTCGGGACCTGTGGTAAACGCAAAAGGAGTTCCGCCCTCAACAATCCGTCCGCCGTGATAGGGGATCTTGATAGACTCACCGGTAACTTCACTTGGTCTGGTTGCTGCGCCGACTTCGGTATCCGGGCTGTCGCTGCCAAACGTGATGCCATAAGGCCGAATAATATCGTTCAAATTGGTCTGTTCAAGAGTTGCCCATCCATCTACATCAAACGCCAGGAAGAGAGAGCCGCCACCTTTTAAATACTCATGGATGGCCAGAACCTCCTTTTCACTGTACTGTGTTGAGGGCACGTGGATAAACAGCAGATCGCTCATCTCAAGATCCTCAGCCGTAATCTCATCGTGCATAAAATACTGTTCAGCATTTACAGTAGACGCATTCGCCTGAAGTTGTGATGAAAGATACTGAACCCGGTTTGCCCGATTTTCATCGAACTCTTCCGTTTGATTGGGATCTCCCCAAAAAATCTGTCCGTGAGCAACATCCACGGCAATGATATGTTCGGGCATCTCCATCGATTGGCCGAGGGCGTTATTAAAGATGAGTAATAAAATTGTGATGAATGTTCGTATGATTTTCATTTTGATTCCGGATTTTTTTTGATTGTAATTTCAGAAATTAATTTTCACCCGTTTCGATTTCTATCCCTTCCTGATCAGGTATAAACGCTTTAAGGCCCCACCCACCGAAGTTTTCACCAACTACAAACAGCACTTCATTATCACCTTCATTCAAAGGCAGAAATATCGAATCAAAAAAACCGATTGTTCCCAGGTAGCGGAAATCTCTCGATCTGAAATCGTTTCTTCCTCCATAAATCTGCTTTCCGTTTACGTAAACCCAAACAAAGTCGCTGTACCCGAATACCAGTGGTTTTCGCATGGCCTCTGCAGCCGTAAGTTCCAGCTTGGTGATGACCGTGTTCATTTCTTCGCTTCGCTGCACAAAGCGGGCCAGGTTAATGGTGCCTGAAGGTTCTGATGGATAGGATTTCCAAGACAGGTTTTGAGCGTTGATCTCCGGCTTATCCCGATATTCTTCATCCCGCACAACATTTGATACGTTCCATTCTGTAATCAGTCCCGGAGGTGTTTCCATCTGAGTGTTTTCCCGATTTACAAGTTCGGGTTTGGCCAGGGAATACTCGAAATTCGCAAAGTGAACCGGAGCACTGGTACTCAACCCGATTTTACCAGCTTCGGGCTCACGTTTCAAGTCTGTAACCTTTAGGAGAGGCGATTCCATATCATTGAAATAGATGTCAGCTTCATCACCAAGAATATTGATTTTGATATGATGCCACACATCCGGTTCAAGCTCGGTAGCCTGGCTGTACCCTTCTCCATGATAAAGTTGCCAGCCCGAAACGCCGTTAAACACAGGTGTGTATTGGGTGGCATCAGGATGGCCGGATTGGTGGGGACGAATGTAAAAGCTTTCACTGTTTTGTGGATCCTGCATTCGAAAAAGAACACTCGGGAAAAACCGTGTATTGGGAAAATTAACGTCAACCTCGATGGTTCCGTCAAGAAGCTCAATATCTGTAAGGGAGATAAGGCCATTTGTGATTTGTAAGCTCTCCACGCCCATATAATTTTCAATAGTAAACTGGGCGTCTCCAAAATCCCAGTTGTCCGAAGTAAAGGGCACCGGCTGAAGCTCCTGCGCCGATACAAATGATGTTGCAAGGCTCAGTACTAAAAGAAAAGAAGTTATTTTTTTCATAATGATTTTGTTCATTCACACTCATATTCACTGTATCCATATTCCGGGATCGGCGTATCAGAAAAAAATCATAAGCAGTTTATTTGCCGTTCAAGTAGCGTTTATTTAGACTGAAGTATTATTTTTAGATGAAATGAAGAATTTTATGGAGTTAACAGATCAGGATTTTTTAGAGATTTGTAAGAAAAAAATCGAGGAGAAATATCACCTTGGGAATGGTGATCAGCGCCTGAAGCAGCGAGATTTTGAATACCTGATTGATCTGATAGAAGAGAAATCGGCGACAAAACTGAGTGTTTCCACTCTGAAACGTTTATGGAGAGAAACATCCGATCAAAATCCACACCCGACTACTCTCGATGCACTCGTCTCCATTCTGGGTTACAAAGATTGGCTGCAGTTCAAAGTGGAGAATGCTCCCGCACCTGCAAAAGCAGAGTCAGCAAAGCCATCAGGAAATAAAAAGGAAAGCAGCTCTCGAATTCGAAAGATTAAACCCGCCCTGTTTGCAGTTGGAGGGCTCGCAGTTCTTGCCGTTCTAATCATTTCATTTACGTCAAAAAGTATCGTTACATCGGCCGATGCGGAAGATGTCAGTTTTAGTGTTAGCAATACGGTGGAGACGGGTGTACCAACAACAGTGATTTTCAATTACGATCTCAAAGATATTGATGCGGATACGTTCTACATCCAGCAAGACTGGGATCCGAATAACAGGAAGCAGATTGATCCCGACAGTGAATTTTTTACCAGCGTCTATTACTACCCGGGATTTCATCGGGCACGAATTATTGCGGATGAAACGGTACTTAAAATGGAAGAGGTCTTTATTCGAACGGATGGGTGGCTAGCAGCCGCAGTGCATCGGGATGATGATGAACACCCGGTCTATTTGGGCAATGATATTTCAGATGATACTGCACTGTCGATTTCTGAAGAATCACTGAACGAAAACGGGATAGATCCGGATCGTTTTGGAGGCACAGGATTTTTTAACGTAGGAAATTTCGGCGACCTTGACGGCCATAATTTCATCGCTGAAACCCGGTTCAAAAATCGTCCGTTGACCAATGTTCCTTGTCCGTTTGTTCAATTCACGATTCATACGGAAGCTAATGTCTATTTCACTCAGTTTTCATCGATGGGGTGTGTTGGCGAACTGGAATTGATGATTGGCGAGAAGTTCTTCTCCGGAAATGACAGCGATTTATCAGCGTTTGGGACCGATCTTTCAGAATGGCAGGAGCTGAGCATCGCTGTTGAAGATAAATTTGCTACAGTTTTCCTCAATGGCGAAAATATTTTTGAGACACAATTCGAGGACGACTTTGGAAAAGTAGTCGGAGTGGATTACCGTTTTTCGGGAATGGGAGATTTGGATTACCTGAGATTTGAGAAGCTCGATGGATCCCTCGCATTTGAAGATGATTTTTAATGATTTGTACGAAGTGAAATTTGCATTTTTTCGATGATAGTCCGGTAATTCCTGTCAACATTTTGGGGCGAACTCACTACACTTATTGTAATAAAAACAGTTTCCGCTTCTCCCTCTATGATCTCATAGATCACTTCGCCTCCCAACTCCGACCGGACGCTAAACGAATAAGCATTCCGGTTTCCAATTTCCGACTGTTGTAACGGGTTGGTAACCTCTCTTCGTTCAGTTTCTATCCGGAATATTTCATTGGCTATCTCGGAAAGTGACTGCTTTTGATCAAGCTCTACAGAATGAACATAAAATGTAAATCCGTCTGTGATCTCTGTATTGGGCTCACTTTCAGGTCCAATCAATCGAACGCGAACTCTTTTCGGTTCATCGGCAACGGTGGGATCAGAAATATCCACAATGGCTTGCGGCGGGTATTGAAACATAAAATCAAACTGATCGCTTTGGAACGTCTGCCAGTTGTTTGCGGATCTCTTTTCTTTCTGCTGATTCATTTCGTTTCCGAACCAGAGATTTGTAGTTAGCGAAAGAATGACCGTACCTGCAAAAATGATGATCAGAACGATGCTGATGATTTTAAGCGATCGATTCATAATCAGATTCTCCTAATGAATGTGTTTATATGGAATTGTTATTCCACAAAAAGTCCCTTTACGTCATCAAAGTATTCATCATCGCACACAACCAAAGGAGATCGTATGCGCCAGTTAACGCTTGCTTCACCGTATAAAAAATCATCTTTGGAAAAATTCTTTTTGACATGACCGCCGGCGAGATCCCGGGGATAAATACCCTGAGTTTTTGCAATTGCAAATCCCGCGGCTACATCCCAAATATGGGCAATGGTGCATGTGGCGGATGCTTTTCCGAGACTTACAAATAACAGGTCAGCGGCAGAGCTTCCCATAAATCGAAGATTCCCAATAAACCGGTTATTCTGATCCAGTTTGAGATTGAGCGCAAGGTGATTCGGAAGTAAAATCGTGGAGATTGATCCCCGTTTGTTGTAGCCGACTTCAGTTTTTTCTCCTGACTGAATATTTTTGCAGAATGTTTTTTCATTCTCGGTGAAATAGATTTCAGCACTGGCTGGAAAGCTGATGCACCCGCTGATTGGAGCATACCCATTCTCATTTCGTTTTAGAAGGCCTACTGAGACTGCGAAATTTGGAATACCGGATGCGAAATTTGTTGTACCGTCGATGGGATCTACAGCCCACAGATACTCACTTTCAAAACATTTGTTGATCTCTTCGGGAGTTTTCGGTGCGGATTCCTCACCGATGATCATGGAGTTTGGCAGTAGTTCTTGTAACCTGGGAATTAATATTTCTTCAACCTCCCGATCGGTCTTTGTAACGATACTTTCGTCTGATTTGATCGTAATTTCATGAGCGGAGTGAAAGTTCTCCACGATCATGTTATTTACATCTTCAAGTATTGCGGCAATCTCTTTTCCAAGCATGCGGTTAAGTTTAATGATGTTCTTTATTTAAATATATGATTTTTAATCTTTTATAACTTCAAATGGAGTAGCCGGTAAGCTTTTTTGGTTGATCAAATTGGCCGATTCGGGATTGTCTGCCCAGGCATATCGAACGGCAACCGGGTTTTTGATCTCATCACTCCAGACTTTGATTGAATCACCCTGAATTTCTGCTTCTGCCCAGACAAAGTTTTCACCATCATCAGAAATAGAAAAATAGCGGAGCGGCTCACCATCAGATGTGGTTAATCTTTCACCTGTATTTTTGAACTCAATGGTTACATGATCTGTAGTAAACGTTGAATGATCCGGAATCGGTCCGCCGGCAACCAAATCGTCTTCGCCATAGGCAATTTTTCGGGCCTGAAGTGCCAGCCGATGTCCTACATCTTTTTTATTGAGGGGGTGGATGTCGTTCCATTCACCAACATCAATCGTCACGGCCATTCCTGTGTTCGGAAGTTTTAGCGTATTCAGTTGCGCCTGCCGAAGTTCCGCCCAATTGCTTTGAACCGGTTCATCAGTGGTTTCCATAAAATTGGCAAGTTGAACAAACAGGAATGGAAAATCTCCCTGATTCCATTCATCTCTCCAGGTTTGAATCATGGTAGAAAATCGCTCCTCATACTCATCAGGATTTCCTGTATTTGATTCTCCCTGGTACCAAATCACACCTTTGATTTTATAATCCAAAAGAGGCGTAATCATTCGATTATATAATCCGGCCGGTTTCCATCGGACAAAGGTTTGACTCCCCAGCGGCTCCATGGATGCCCCGAGTTTATACTTCCATTCACCACTCAGATGAAGTGTGTCAGTTCCCACCGAAAGGTAGTATGGTTTATCAGGCACAAAACCACCGCTTCCGGAACTGTTAATCACACGAATGGCAATTACATTTTTCCCTTCTTTCAAAACATTAGAATCCAGATGATATCGTCGTGGCGGATATTGATATCCAGTGGTTCCGACGAGTTGACCATTTACAAATACAGAATCCTGATCGACGATTCGTCCCATCCATAAACGTGCCGGTTTACCGGTCATCCGTTCAGGGACATCGATCTCTTTTCGAAACCAGACCACTCCGTTTTGGTCGCCGAGAGGCGTTTCATCCGACCAATATCCGGGCAATTCCATCACACTCCAGCCGGGATCGTGTACGTTTGCTTCACTCCATTCAGGATCGGCTCTCAACCCCTCATCTTTCTGATTCAATTCAGAATACCAGTTTCCAATTCTCTCCTGATCTTCCTGCTCAATTTGCTGAATCAGGTCATCATCCTTGAATTTCTGAAGTTCTTCATATGCATCCGGAAATTTTTTTAGAGATTCCTCACTCATCCATGCTTCCACCGGCGAGCCACCCAGTGCTGCATTGATGATGCCGATTGGAACATCGTACGTTTCATTTAACTCTTTCGCGAAGAAGTATCCAACGGCTGAAAAATCGAGTATGGTTTCCGGGCTTGCACTTTGCCATTCGCCACTTTCAAAATCACGGTGAGTTTGTTTGAAATCGTACTGATCCGGAACCATAAATTGCCGAATTTCTGAGTTCTCAGAGTTTTGAATTTCATCTTCGTACGTGTACCTCACTCGTCCCATCCACAACTCCATATTTGACTGACCCGACGCGACCCAAACATCCCCAAATAGAATATTTTCTACGGTGATCTGGTTACTGCCTTGAAACGTCATTTCATAAGGTCCGCCCGCTTCTTGAGGAGGAAGTTGAATCTCCCAGTTTCCCTCATCATCTGCGGTTGTGGAGAATTTATTTTCTTGAAATGTAAGCGTAATATCTTCATCAGGCGATGCCCATCCCCAAACGGTAAGTTCCTGATTTCGTTGAAGAACCATTCCGTCACTTACAAGTTTTGGTAGCTTGATTTGAGCAAAAACCGAGGTAGAGAGAAGGCAGAAAGAAAAAAGTAAGAGAAACCTTTTTAAGGCATTCATATCATTCATTTGATTCAATATCCATCAGGATAATAGAGTTGGGTGGTTGGAGTTTCAAGAAGAAATTTTTTAATTGAGCAAAACCTTCATAACCACAGTTCTGTCATGCTATGAGAAAACTACTTTTATTCATCTTTGTTGCCGCTTGTTTGCCAATAACATCGTCAGGACAATTTTTATCGGAAGAGGAGAGAGACAGCATCAACACGATAAGTCGATTAGATCATCAACGCATGATGGAAGAATTGGGAATCTCAGAATTGCGGTCGGGTCCGTCTGGTAATCCGGAAGCTCCAAATGCCGCAAATTCGGATGAATCAAAAGTAAAACCATATACTCTCCCAAAATTGCTGGAGTTTGAAGATGGCCAGAAAGTTGAATCTGTGGCTGATTGGGGGCGACGTAAAAATGAAATTAAGGAGCTATTTGATCGAGAAATGTACGGCCGTGTGCCCGATGACGTACCGCATGTTACATGGGAAGTGGTTAGTGTAAAAGACACCCTCGAGGGAGATCTTCCGGTGAAGATCAAAGAGTTGGTGGGGCGGGTTGATAATTCAGCCTACCCGGAACTTGATGTGAATATTGACTTTACGCTGGTCACACCGGCGGATGCTAAAACCTCTGTACCGGTAGTTATCGAATTTGGGTGGAATCTTCCTCCGGGAGTCAGTTTCCCGAATTCCGGTGAGGGCCCAACCTGGAAAGAGCAGTTGATCGAAAACGGATGGGGCTATGGAATTTTAGTGCCAACCAGTTATCAAGCCGATCATGGAGCCGGATTGCGACAGGGAATTATTGGGTTGACGAATCAAGGCCAGCACCGGCAGCCGGATGATTGGGGAGCATTGCGAGCCTGGGCGTGGGGTGCAAGCCGAGCCATCGACTATTTGGAAACAGATGAAGATGCCGATGCGGAACGGGTCGGAATTGAAGGATTATCCCGCTATGGAAAAGCGGCAATTGTGGCGATGGCGTATGAACCGAGAATTGCAATCGGATTTATCGGCTCATCGGGAGCAGGAGGGACCAAGGTTCTGCGACGCAATTTTGGAGAACAGGTCGAGAATCTTGCCAGTGCTGCTGAGTACCATTGGTTTGCGGGAAATTTTATCAAATATGCCGGCCCCAAAACAGTTCATGACCTTCCGGTCGACGCTCATATGCTGGTTGCTCTCTGTGCTCCGCGACCGGTGTTTATAAGTTCCGGCGCACCCGATGTTGAGGGGACCTGGGTAGATGCCAAAGGAATGTTTTTAGGAGGAGCCCATGCCAGTCCGGCTTATGAACTGTTAGGAGCAGACGGGCTTGAAAGCATGGAATTTCCACCCATTGGAACCAATTTGGATGATGGCGATATCGCCTGGCGGCAACACTCCGGCGGACATACCACCGGCCCCAACTGGCCTTTCTTTATTGATTTTGCAGAGAGGTATTTTGAATAAAACTCTCCCTTTGAAGGGGGCGCAGGGGGATGGCTGACTCAGTTCTCTACTGGCGCAAGTGTTAAGCGTAGCGTCACTTGTGCCCTCATGATTCCGATATCTATTCCCCAAGACTTGGGTAAGTATTTGGCGAAGCGTCACTTGTGCCTTCTTAACTACTGGAACTATTCAATCATCTCAATCTCGAACCGATCCTCCAATCCCGCATACTGCCGGGCACTGCTATGCATCCAATCTTCCGGTTTGATGACGTATCCGGCTTTTACCGGATTCATATGTAGATACTCCAACCGTTGATCAATTTTCTCATTCGTGTCCAGTTCAATCGGTTGATTATGCTGCTGCCAAACCTGAACGTTCTTGTTATTTTCATTCGCCTTCCCAGCCCGTTCAAACATCCATAGCAGCCACTCTTTCCGGCTTTCTTGCGGATGCTCTTGAATCGTAGAGTATAATTTAAAGGAAGTGTATTTCTTCAGATCCCTGACAATATCTGACAAAGAATTCTGCTCTGATCGGATTATCAGATGCACGTGATTGGTCATAATACACCAGGCATTCAATATGAGTTCTTTCTTTTGAATGCAATAAGACAGGCTCTCTGTGAGGATATCAACATACTCTTTCCTTGTAAACAGATCGATCCAGTTAACGATGGCAAAGCTTACGAAATGGGGCTTCTCTGAGTCATAGAATTTGTATTTTCTGCTCATGATTCTCTCCTTTGATGGTTTGTTAATAGTCAAAGATAAATACGTTTATCTTTTGAGTCGTGCAAGTTATAGGAGTTAGAGTGTAAAGCCGGTGGGTTGTTGGGGGCACAAGTGACGCTACGCTGAACACTTGCGCCAGGGTCGGACGCCAGGTTAGGAATTACTGTAAGGAGATAAACTAAACCTTTATATCAATCCAACTCTTTAATTCGAATATTCCTGAATTCTACGCCTTGTCCTTCGGCTTGTAATCCGATATACCCTTCGGTTAATGGTTTTCCATCAACTTTTATCTCCGGATCATACCCATTCGCGACTCCGCCTCCAATCTGCGGTTTTGAATATTCCAGCACTGTTTCATCATTCACTTTATGGATCACGAGAGAGTCGCTGTAAACAATAAGATCTGCCCGGACCCACTCGTCCCATTTGTAGGTATCGGATGAAGAATTGATACAGTGCCGCGGATCCAATTCTCCTTCATAAACCACATCCGTACCCGGAGAGCACATATTTCCCGTCGGCCTGGGTTCACCTTCCGTCATCTCGGCAAGCATCTGGTATTCTACAGAAATCGGCCAATCCTGCTCTTTCAAAATAGTATGAGGATCCTGAGAATGAAACATCACCCCACTGTTCTTGATCGTATAACCGGGAGCATCTTCCAGCCATTGATCGGTAAAGCGGTATTCGAATTTCAGGTGGTACGATGAAAACGGTTCTTTGTAAAACAGGTGTCCGTACCGCGCATCAAACTCTTCATAGTCATCATAATTCACCTGTATCACTCCATCAATCACACGAAACGTATTGGCATAATTATCTCCCGTTTCATGATGGTGAATTTTAACAATCCAGTCATCTAAATCTTCCCCGTTAAACAAGATCTGCCAGTCATCTTCATTCGTTGTTTGGGCATTTAAGTGATAAGAGGTGAGGGCAAAAATTAAAAACAGGAATAAAACAGTTGCCGATTTTTTCATGTGAAGTGGTTTTTATTAAAGAATAGGAGTGCGGATGGATTCGAAAATTACTCAATCGTCCAAACTGACATTTTTATTTACCTATTTACGTAGGTTTCTAAAGTTTCATATGTTTCTATTTCATGCCCTTTAAATAAGCTATGATATCTTTTAAAAGTATCAGATAATTTATCTGTCACCTCAGGATTCACAATAGTTATTTTAGTTGTTGGGAAACTTTCATCATCATCATTATATAAAAAATTGATTTGATGAAATAGCCATTGCGAGTAATAATCAGTTGGAGGAAATGAATAACCAATAAAAATTATTTCTCTAGTATATCTCAAAATATCCCGAGCTATAAGCCAAAGTTTTTTTATAAAGTTATCTTGTTGAATATTTATTTTATTTGAAGTAGGCGGGATTATATAAGGAGTATAGCGTTCCTTGCAGTAATGACACAGATCAATATTCATTGCAGATATTTCATTTTCAAGAGGTAAAAACTGTATTTCATTAAATTTTTCACAATTCTCATTTTGACATCTCATCCAATTAAGGGAACCATGCAATTTTAAAAGAATTCCATCTGAAGTGGAAAAGTCTTCAAGATCATTAAGTGGATGTAGAAATAATGACTTGTAATGTTCAAAATGCGGTTTGTTTAGATGTCTCAAAGTTTCATCCGCTAGCGTATCCCAATTAAAACTTATTATATTATCATTAGAGCTTAGTTTTTTAAATAGTTTTTCAAGCAAAAGGCATCTTTGACCAAGAGTTCTTAAGAAAAGTTGGTAAAAAATTGTTTCTTTTAAAGCCTCTTTTGCTTGATTAAATGATCTGTAGTAACCTGAGTCTTTATCATACATACTTTCCCCAATGTCGAAAAAAGAAAAAACCTCTTCGATGTTGACATTTTCCCATTCTGAAGCGTCAAAAAATTGGGTCTCTTGATTTAATCTCCAAGCTTGTACAATCATTTGGTTTGTGCCTTCATAGGTCAAATCTAGAAAGTTCACAAAATCAAGACCTTCCTTAGATTTTTTATCCATTTCAAAAAGATCTTTGAAAAAGTTATTTCCTGAGGGTAGTTTCTTGTTTAGGAATCGTGACTCTTTTGGGAATCGTTTTGAACCAATTGAAGCTCCAGCCCCTAAAACGAATAATTTACCTTCTCTCATAAAATTTCTGATCTTTAAAAAAGTCTAACAGTTTCTTAATCAACATAGATGATTTCAATAAATATCACAATTGACCGAATCACCTAAAATTCCCTCAGTCATACACATATTTCCAGCTCCCGTCGTTTTGTTTTCTCCAAACAGTGTGAAAGATTCCCGAGGATCGAATCGTATCTCCCTCAGCAGAGATTCCTGAAAATGTAAAAGGGCCGTAGGTATATCCCATATCGCCTGACTCGGCGACATCTACAAATTCCGGAGTCCATTCTAAACGGACATCACGCATCGTTTGGGAATCGAAATAGGACTCGATTTCAGCC
>CAYRDO010000027.1:22447-23872 GCA_964422985.1 uncultured Rhodohalobacter sp.
TTCTAAACGGACATCACGCATCGTTTGGGAATCGAAATAGGACTCGATTTCAGCCATTCCTTTGATAATTCTTCCGCCACGATTCAGTACGGCGCTATCCTCTGCGAACTCCAAAAAAGCTTCCTTCACTCCATGCTCGGCTGCCATTTGAGTGAAAGCTTTTTCTGCAGCTAAAATCTCATTCCTGACCTCATCTTTATCAATTGTTGAACATCCCGCCAAAACAAAAAGTACAATTAGAACAGTTAACTTATTCATGTCTATCGAGTGGTTAGAAGCTATTGTGAGGAGTGCTTTTCAATAATATTCAGCTCCTGCAAAATTCTATGAGTGATCTCTTTTCGGGCCTTATCGAATAAAATCACTTGATCGAGTTCTTCATTTTCTTCGCTATCAATCTGAATACAATTTGAGAAGAAAAATACATTTCCTTTCGTCTCTACATATCCAACATACCAGCCAATGTCTTTGTCATCCTGAATTCCCCACCCGGTTTTACTCCGGAGGGTGTAATTCGTGGTGTCCGTTTCAACCATAATTCTTTTGGTGATTTCGATAGTTCGATCCGAAAACGGAACCTCATTCTTATGCAGTTTTTTCAGAAAATCGATCTGCTGTTTGGGAGAGATTCGTAAGTTCCCTTCGAGCCAGAACATATCAACTCCGCCGCCGATATTTTCATTGCCATAATCTGCTTTATCCACCCACTCGGCCATTGCTTCCTCGCCAACCCGTCGCGCAAGTTCCTGGTAATACCAAACCGCTGAGTTCTGATAAGCCAACTGCAAGTCATGATCCTGATCCCAAACCGGGTTTCTCTCCACTCCGTCCCACTCAATCACAGTATGTTCATCTTCAATCACTCCAGTTTCCAACCCGATGAGGGAGTTCAGAATTTTAAACGTGGAGGCCGGTGTAAACGGCTGTTCAAACTGATCTTTGTTGTAGAAAAGGTATTCATTTTCATTGTGATTGTAGAGCGCAAACGATCCTTCAACGTTGTATTCAACATAATACTTCTTGAAGTCTGGCCTCAGGGTTGAATCTTGTTGAGGAAAGGTAGCACTGATTAAGATTAGAATCGGAAAAAGGAGAATGGATATGAATTTCATAAGCATCTAAAGAACTGGATGAAGGCATGATTGCTGCATTCAATATTCGAGAATAGATCTGAAGTTGTTTCGATTAAATATCGGAATTTTATTTTTTTTCTCCGCTCAATTTTGTGTGTGCTTTCAATAACAGATCCGATTTTTCTTATTCTTGGTCGGTTTCAAAACGTTGGAAAGATGGATTTAGAAGAGTAAAGAGATTGTCATTAGAACCCTTCTCTACGCCCCTTCGCGCCCTTTGCGGTAAAATATAACCGCTGAATCGCAGAGGTACGAAGAGAGTGATAAAAAATTTACCCCCAAAGTTCAGGCA
>CAYRDO010000027.1:23882-29424 GCA_964422985.1 uncultured Rhodohalobacter sp.
CATCTTCATCAAACTTCAGCGAAGGCTCTCGATCTTTGGCCAAGAGCAGCGGACCATCGAGATCGGTGACGGCGGCTCCCTGAGCCAAAAGAGTAGCAGGTGCCATGGCTAATGAAGTGCCAACCATGCATCCAACCATAATTTCGTAGCCTTCGGAAAGAGCCTCCTTTTTTAAAGCCAACGCTTCAGTCAGGCCACCCGTTTTATCCAGTTTGATGTTGACCATATCATACCGTCCTTTCAATGCCGGCAGACTTTTTCGATCATGGCACGATTCATCTGCACAGACCGGTACCGGACGCTCAATCTCTTCAAGAAGTTCATCTTGGTCAGCAGGGAGTGGTTGCTCAACCATCGTAACTCCAAGCCGGATGAGGTGAGGGGCAAGTTCTTTGTAAACCTCTGCGGTCCAGCCTTCATTGGCATCCACAATTATTTCTGAATCGAGAGCTCCGGCGCGGACAGCTTCCAGGCGTGGCATATCATCGGGAGTTCCCAGCTTTATTTTCAAGAGTGGACGATGAGAATGTTTTGAGGCCGCCGTTCTCATTCGTTCTGGTGTATCCAGCGAAAGGGTATAGGCGGTAATTTCAGGTCCGGGTTTTGGAAGTCCGGCCAGTTGCCACACCCGTTTATTTTTAGTTTTTGCCTCAAGATCCCAAAGCGCACAATCCACTGCGTTTCTGGCAGCCCCTGGCGGAAGCAAATCTTGTAATGATGTTCGATCAAATGTATCCGGAAGTGACTGAATTTGTGATGTCACACTTTCCATCGTTTCATCATAACGGGAATAGGGAACAGATTCGCCCCGACCGGTGATGCCATTTTTCGTAATCTCAACCAACAGAACAACCGCTTCGGTTTTCGATCCGCGGGCAATGGTAAAAACCTCTGCCAATAGAAAGGATTCAGATCGAATATCAACCCTGAAATCACTCATACTAAATCTCTTCAAGTGCATCCACGAGTCGGCCTGCGCCTTGCCGGTAGGGATCAACCGTTGGTAAGCCCAGGCGTTCTTCGACTTCGTTCAGATATTTTTCAGCCTCTTCTTCATTTAAAGCAGAAGTATTAACGGAGATTCCAGTAACCTTACAATCCGGATTTACAATCTTTGCTATTTGCAGTGAGAGGTCGCGAACGTCTTCAATCGTTGGAAGTCCGAAGTTGGGAATACCACGCATGTGCGTTCGGGTCGGCTCGTGGCAAATAACCAGAGCATCCGGCTGACCGCCATGCATCAAAGCCATTGTTACTCCAGAGAATGAGACGTGATAAAGGGAACCCTGGCCTTCAATCAGGTCCCAGTGATCGGGATCGTTATCAGGGGTAAGCCATTCAACGGCTCCGGCCATAAAATCGGCAATAACGGCATCTACCGGAACACCTTCACCTGTAATCAAAATGCCGGACTGACCCGTGGCACGAAAATCCACATTCATCTCGCGTTCTTTCATCTCTTTTTCTAATGCGAGTGTGGTGTACATTTTCCCAACGGAGCAATCCGTTCCAACGGTCAGACAGCGTTTTCCTGTTCGCTTCTCACCCGTTGCAATGGGGTATTGATGTTGGGGCACACGAACGTCAAACAATTCTTGTCCGTGTCGTGCTGCAGCAGCGGCAAGTTGAGGATTATCTTTCAATAGATTGTGAAGCCCTGATGCGAGATCGAATCCTTTTTCGATCGCCTCAATCATCACATCTTTCCAGGTTTCGGAAATTACACCGCCGCGGTTGGCCACACCAATCACCATTGTTTCAGCACCGGCTTCCCGCGCTTCTTCAGGTGTCATATCCGGTAAACCAACGTCGGCATTACATCCGGGCAGGCGTAACTGTCCCACCGCATATTCCGGACGCCAATCACAAATTCCTTTAGCTACTTTGGCCGCAAGTTGGTCGTGTGCATCTCCTAAAAACAGGAGGTAAGGTGTCTTAATCATAAAACAGGTTGAGCTTTTATTAAGAGGGTTAAAGGCGCAAATAATAGCAATAAAACACACCATTTACCATTTTGAAAAGTGTGTCGCTTTACAAGAGTTAGAGTTGCGAAAAATATAAAAACCGAATCAATACGCTTGGTTTAAATCACTCTCCAGACAAAAGTGCATCAAGTTGATCATCGAACGTTGAGTAGCAAAAGCAGCCATGTAGCCTTGGTTTCTCTCAAACTTTTGGACGTACCAGTCACCATAAATATTCTCAGAAGGAAGATTCCAATCAACTTTCCCATCCTGAGCGGTAACATTGAAATTAGTTAAGGGAATACTTAGCCCTCTCCCGATTCCTTTGATTAATGATTCTTTTTTGGTCCAGATCTCAAAAAATGTAGACAATTTTTGCTCATTTGAGGCATTCATCAGAATCTTAAATTCTATCTTTGAGAAGTTACTTTTGCCTACACTTTTTGTATCCACCCGGGGATCTTCTTTCTCAATATCCACTCCTATTGGGGAGTGCGAAAATCCTAAAAGTAATTGATCGCCGGAGTGCGAAAGGTTGAAAAAAAGTTTTAGGTCGGAGGTAGGTTTCCCGCAGGAATCCGGTATAATTTTCACATTTTCAGGGGACACATTTGTGTAATATGCCATCAAAACTTTTGTGAGGAATCTCCCGATTACAAAGGGATCATGGTCTTTTTTAAATCGAAATTTTTGAGCTCTGGATAGTTCATTTTCATCCAGTAAATATTCAGTGTAGCTTTTCTGATCGTCATACACTTTTCTGTTTATCGACCAGATGTGAATGTCGGACTTCGACAGACTTGGTACGTTATTCCTTAGAGTCTGAGCATTGCGGAGGCCTTCGAAGTTGGAATGAATAATCGTCGTCACAACTTTTAATTTAAGCTGTTATTTTTTCTACCTGATCGGGTTCTTCTTTTGGGGAGTCTTGATTTTTGACCGAATTTGTTGCCGACAATGGAGATTCCCAGATCGATTTGATTACTTCGGCTGTACGTTGTACATACGGCTGCTTAAACATCTCACCACTCATGATAACTCCATCATCTTCAATCAGATGCACATTCATATTTCCTTTTGTGATGCCGGCCCAGGCTGATGCAGGATCGGATGTAAACTTCTCCGTCACTTCTTTAGATAGCAGAAGTTCCATATCGGCTTTACAATCGCTCCTGAGTTTTGATACAAAATTATCATGAGCTACCCGGTTTGCAAGTTCTACATCTCTGAAGAATTCAGGCATATTCAAGGTAGCGGAGCCTTTCATTCGAATATAAAACTCGAGTGATTTTCTCTTAAACGTAAACCTCAATTTGTTTGCAGTCTTCTCGTACAGATACCCAAGGGATTGTTTGAAAGACCGATTTCCCAGCTCTGACCCATGGTGAACTTTTCGTTGTTCAAACGAAACCTGCTTGAATGATTTGACAACCTCTTCATCCAACAAATTGACATAGGCGTGTGGTTGAGGGTCAATCATTACAATGGGATCGTAGGTTTCACCCATTTCATCCAGTTTTTTGGCAATTGCAATGGAAACCAATGTGCCGTAACAATATCCTCCAAACGAGTAGGGGCCTTCCGGCTGCACTTCTTTCATCTCCTGGATGATTCGGTCAGCCATCGCCTCAATACTTGTCAGAGGATCCTCTTCTCCGGAGAGACCCACAGACTGAACGCCATAAAACGGCCGGTTTTTACCTAATTGCATGGCCAGGTCATAAAAGAATAACACATTACCAAAGTGGCCGTGGATGCAGAAGAACGGTCGTTCGCTGCCTTCAGGCTGAATTTTTACCAGTACAGAAGTGTGTTTTTTTCTACTCGGAACCTTTTTGCGTTTCACAACCACTGTCGGCTCCATGATTTCGGGCTCAATCAGTTTGGCAATTTCCTCAATAGTTGGAGTTTCAAAGAGTGTGGACAGTGGCAACCGGATTCCGAGTTTTCGTTTTAACTCATCAAAAAGTTGAACCGCAACCAGTGAATTTCCACCGAGTTCGAAGAAGTTATCTTTAGGTTTGATATTCTCAACCCCAAGAAACTCCTCCCAGATTGCCGTCAGTTCTTCAGTTACATTTCTTTTTTCGGATTCCTGATGCTCATCAAAATCATCCGATAAGTTTCCTGTATTTCCATTATTTGATGTGAATTCTGTTCCATTTTTTACGGGATCAATCCAGCATCGAATTTTTTGGAAAGCATACGTTGGAAGCGGAATTTTGTATACCGGATTATCTTTATAAATGCGTTTCCAATCTACAGGATAACCACACGACCACAGTCTGCCCAGGGCCTCCAGGGCAAATTCATTATCATCATTCTGCTGTTTGGGATGTCTCATCGACTGTACCAATACCTGGTCGGGGGATATGTTTGGATGCTGTCTCGCCAGGGTGGTCAGTGTATTACGTGGCCCTACTTCCATCAGAATCCACTCAGGTTTGTCGAAAAGCTTTTCGATGGCTTCGGCATACCGAACCGGTTGTCTGATATTGGCTACCCAGTAGTCCGGGTTCGTCAGATCATCGGGTGAAACCCAATCCGCCAGCACTGTTGAGATGACCGGAATAGAAGGTTTATTGTAGGTCATTGTAGAGGCGAATTTCCGATATTTCTCCAGGATCGGTTCCATCATATGAGAATGGAAAGCATGAGATGTCTCAAGCAGGCGAGTGTAAATGTCTTTGGCATCCAGTACTTTTTTTACAGCCTGGATCGCTTCATCATCTCCGGAAATTACGCACGATGATGGAGTATTAATCACAGAGATCGAGAGCCGCTCATTCAGATACGGTTCAACTTCTGATGGCGGGAGCATTACCGTAAGCATCGATCCGGACTCCAGTTCCTGCATGATACTTCCCCTCAACGCAATCAATTTGAGGCCGGTTTCCAGGTCAAAAACTCCGGCGATACAAGCCGCTGTGAACTCGCCCATACTGTGCCCGAGCACTGCCACCGGTTTGATTCCAAGATCCATCCAAACCATAGCCATTGAGTATTCGATGGAGAAAATAGTAGGCTGGGTAAAAACGGTGTTTTGTAATTGATTTGTAGCCTCTTCTTCACGGCCCGGTTCCGGATACATCAGTTCGCGAAGATCCACATCCATAATAGGTTCGAGAATATCAGCACATAAGTCCAGATATTTTCGAAAGACCGGGTTTGATTTGTAAAGATCACGCCCCATGTTTACATATTGAGAAGCCTGACCGGGAAATAGGAATACAACTTCTCTGTTCTCAGCGTAGTCGGAATGGGTTTGAACGGATGTTTTCGGTAGTTTTTGAAGCTTTTCGATGGCATCTTCTCTATTCCCGGCGGCGAGAAATCGCTTGTATGGGAACTCTTTTCTTCCTGTTTGAAGTGTGTAAGCGACATTTGAAAGTTCTACGTCGCTATTTTCTTTTAAGAATTCAGCAAGCTTTGTAGAATAGTCATCCAACGCAGCTTCATTTTTTGCTGAATAGGTCAATAGAAGAGGCCACCTATCTTCAACCACAGGTTTTTTAAAGACAGGGGCTTCTTCCAGGATAACATGAGAGGGCTTTTTTTATTTCTTAATGCGAATTAAT
>CAYRDO010000028.1:0-10571 GCA_964422985.1 uncultured Rhodohalobacter sp.
ATCAGAGGGCGGATGGATTGAAGTGTATGATCATCGTTCCGATTTCGAGAGCTTCTTTGTTTTTCCGGATGACAGGCAAGAGTTTTTCTGGTTATCAAACCGGGATGGATACAAACATATTTATAGATATAATTACGATGGCGAATTGCTCAACCAGGTAACCGAGGGCGACTGGCAGGTTACCAATGTGCTTGCCATAAATGCTGATCAGGAGCGTATCTACTATACGTCAACCGAAGTGAGCCCGTTACAGCGGCATCTCTATTCGATTGGATTTGATGGATCCGACAAGCAGAGATTTACCGAAACAGAAGGCACACATTCCATCAGCATGGGACCGGATGGCGCCTACTTTATTGATACGTGGTCGAATGTGTCTACACCAATTCAGGTTGAGTTATGGAGCACAGCCGGTGGCGGAACAAAACTCGAAACGTTTGTGGAAAACAAAGGAGTTGAACAGTATATACAACAATTTGCATATTCGCCCCGGGAGCTGGAAACCATAACAACATCCGACGGCCGGGAACTGGATACTTTTGTCATCAAGCCAACCGATTTTGATCCCAGTCGTTCCTATCCGTTGGTGATGATGGTTTATGGCGGCCCGGGTTCTCAGGGGGTACAAAATGAATTCGAAACGAGTGCCTGGTATCAATATTTAGCTCAGCAGGGATATGTAATTGCGAATGTAAATAATCGCGGAAATGGGGGCTATAGTTGGGATTTTGAAAGTTCAGTATACAAAAATCTTGGAGAGCTGGAGGCAGAAGATTTTGTGGAGACGGCACAATATCTCTCCTCAGAATACGATTGGGTTGATCCGGAACGAATGGCGATTCGCGGGCATAGTTATGGCGGATATATGGCAGCTCTCACGATGGTTCTTCATCCCGGTGTTTTTAAAGTTGGAGTTGTTGCGGCACCCGTAACCGATTGGCGCTTGTATGATACCATTTATACAGAACGATATATGGGGCTGCTGGATGAAAATCAGGATGGCTACGAAAAAAGCGCAGTGATGCCTCACGTCAAAAATTTAAAGGGACATATGCTGGTTGCTCACTCCTCAATGGATGAAAATGTGCACATTCAAAATACCATGCAGATGATCACCGCTTTTACATCAGCCGGAAAAGATATTGATTTGCGGATCTATCCCCCGGGCGAACATGGTGTATCCTACAATGTGCAAAGCGAAATCCTTCTTTTTAAAACATATACCAACTATCTGAACAGGTTGCTTAAACCACATCAGCAGGTGGGCGCTCATGCCAGTGGTGATTGATTGTGAGTATAAAACCCAGAAGAAAAATGATGCAGGCAGCTATTCAGGTTGCAGAGTTCAACCAAACTCCATTTGGCGCTGCTTTGGCAATGGGAGATGAGCTTTTTGCCACCGCAGCCAATCAAACCAAACAGAAGAGTGACCCCACGGCGCATGCCGAGATCGAAGTGATCCGAAAGCTATCCGATCAACTGCAGAAGAAAGATCTTTCGGGATTCACACTGTATTCAACATGCGAACCTTGCCCCATGTGCATCAGTGCGATGATCTGGTCTGGAATTGAAACAGTTGTATTTGGGTGTGATATTCCGGCGATATCAACACACATGAAACAGATTGAGATTCGGGCGGAAGAGATTATCAAAAAAAGCTCATCTGAAATTGAAGTTAAACCGGGCTTTATGGTCTCTGAATGCGAATCTTTATTGAGAAAGTTTTCATGAGAATTAAATATTGCAGCCTTTCAATTTCTGTGGAATAAGTGATATTTTTGGGTGATTCTTTTCAAAAACGAGGAAACAATTGAAAATAGTTATCGCAGGTGCAGGTGAGGTTGGGTATGAACTGAGTAAGGTTCTGTCCCTCGAAAAACACGATGTAACCGTTATTGATGAGAGAAGAAAATGCCTGCAACGTGTATTGCAAAATCTTGACGTACTTTCCGTTGAAGGGAATGCCACATCTCCACAAGTTTTGGTTGAAGCCGGCGCAAAAGATGCAGATCTGATGGTGGCCGTTACAAGCGTCGACGAGGTAAATATCATCGCTTCAATGATGGCAAAACGTCTTGGCGTTAAACGGGTAATTGCCCGGGTACGAAACAACGAACTTTCCAAGCCGGACTCCCCGCTCTCTCCCTCAGAACTTGGAATTGATGTTTTGATTCATCCGGAAGAGAGTGCGGCTAAAGAGATCCATCAATTGGTAAAAAGAGCCTCGGCGAGTGATGTTGTGTCGCTGGCTGACGGACAATTGCAATTGGTTGGTCTTCGGGTTGAGAAATCATCTGAAATTATTAATACAACCCTCTCTGAGCTCGCCAAAACGTATGAAGATATTCCTTTTCGGGTTGTAGCTATTTCAAGAAGAGGCCGAACCATTATCCCGCGCGGTAATAACCAGATTATGCCGCTGGACCACATTTTTATTGTTACGCGGGTGGAGCATGTTAAAAAGATTATTGAGGCAACCGGCCATAAAGATGTAAGCTTGCGCCGGATTATGATTGCCGGGGGCGATCAGGTAGGCCGAATGCTTGCTAAGAAACTCTCGGAAGACAAACAGAAATGGGAAATAAAACTGATTGAACCGGATTCCGATAAAGCCACCGAAATTGCCAACAATCAGCGGGATATTTTGGTGTTAAATGGCGATCCGACCGATCCCAATTTGTTGGTTGTGGAGGGAATTCAGGAAATGGATGCCTTTGTATCGGTGACCGAAGATGAAGAATCCAACATTATCTCCTGTTTGATGGCGAAACATCTTGAAGTAAAAAAATCGGTGTCGTTAGTTTCAAAACCGCAATACATACCGCTTAGCCAAACCATTGGCATCGATGCCGTTGTGAACGTAAAAGCGTCGGCTTCCGATGAAATTCACCGGCATATCCGCCAGGGTCAGCTTTTAACGGTGAAAGCGTTGCAGGGAATTAAAGCGGAAATCATGGAAGTTATTGCCGGGAAAAATTGTGATATCTCCGATCGGCCCATTCATTCCATCGGAATTCCTGACGGTATTGTAATTGGCGGAATTTTGAGCGGTGACTCGGCCGAAGTAGCCACCGGGGATTCCGTCATCAAAAAAGGAGATCGTGTAATTGTACTCGCACTGCCGAATGCTATCAATCAAGTAGAAAAACTTTTCTGATGATTGAATTCATGTCTCAAAAAAAGAATCGGCCGAGAATTGATTTTCGGTTGATTGCCGGTGTTCTTGGAGGACTTCTCTTCTTTTTAGGCGTTGCCCTGCTGTTGCCGCTTTTGGTCGCGCTGATCTACGAAGAGTCCTCGTGGAGAGCTTTTCTGATTACCGCAAGCGGCACGATGGCATTGGGCGGAGCCCTGTTTTACAAGTATAAGCCGGAGGAAGAATTACGGATGCGTGAAGCATTTATGATTGTAAGCCTCATCTGGTTTTTGGGATCTTTGTGTGGCGCATTTCCATTTACACTTTCCGGTTCCCTGGAATCTTATACAGATGCCGTTTTTGAAGCCATGAGTGGTCTCACGACAACAGGAGCTACGATTTTTGGCGGGATTACTGCAAGCGGTATTGAAAATCCGGATATCGAATCTCTTGATAAAAGTATTCTTTTTTGGCGCTCATTATCTCACTGGCTGGGCGGAATGGGAATTATTGTTTTGACACTCGCCCTGCTGCCTTTGTTGGGAATTGGAGGCATGCAGCTTTATCAAGCCGAATATTCCGGTAACACAGCCGATAAATTTACTCCCCGAATACAGGAAACCGCAATGCTGCTGTGGTCTATTTATGTGGGATTAACAGCCATTGAGTTCGTTTTCCTGTGGGTGCACCCGTCTATGGATTGGTTTGAGGCGATCAATCATGCATTTGCAACGCTGGCAACCGGCGGATTTTCAACAAAGAATGCCTCCATAGCAGCTTTTGATTCAGTATATATCGATGCGGTCATAACGGTTTTTATGTTCCTCGCAGGAATTAACTTTGCACTGCATTACAGGTTGGTTACAGGGGATTCGAGAATTTTCTTCAGAAATAGAGAGTTACGCTTTTATGTGTTGTTAACGGTTATTTTTACAGTTGGAATTACGGCGGGCTTGTTTGTTGCGCAAGATTATTCCATTGGAAAGGCGTTCCAATACGGATCTTTCCAGGTCGTATCGATCCTTACAACAACCGGGTTTGGTACAGATGATTACATGTTCTGGATGCCGTTCACATCATTCCTTCTATTCCTTCTATTTTTTACGGGAGGGTGTGCCGGCTCAACAGGAGGTGGAATCAAGATGATGCGGCTTATGATTATCATGAAAAATATCGGCCGTGAGTTTCGTCAGATTATCCATCCACAGGCTGTTCTTCCGGTTCGGATCGGTGAAAAGGTGGTTGAATCTAAAATTCTAAAGACCATTCTTGGATTTTTTGTGATGTACTTCATCGTATTTGCAGTCGGTGCAATTATTATGACGATGATGGGCTTTGATATGATGTCGGCCATGGGAGCGAGCATCGCCAGTTTAGGAAATATTGGTCCCGGTTGGGGAGAGTTTGGGCCGATCAACAATTATGCGAAAGTGCCGATTTTTGGGAAATGGGTTCTGTTGATTTTGATGATGATCGGCCGCCTGGAACTGTTTACCGTGCTCGTATTATTTACGCCTTGGTACTGGAAGAATTGATCGAATCAGCTCTCCGATTCATAGATGTTATTGAACGCCATTTCCGCTTCAAACGACCCGATCAACACAACCTCTTTGTCGAGTTCTAAGATGGTATCGGGTGGAGGATTGATCTGCATATTTTCATCTTCACAATCGATGGCTATAATGGTGCATCCCGTGTCTTTCCTGATGTTTGAATTGCTAATCGTTTTTCCGGCCAGTTTTTTGTTGATCCGGTGATTAAACACATTCAACCCCTCGGCCAGTACCATCACATCCTGCCCTTCTAAAATGTTGAAAAACGAGTTTGCGCCCATTGATGCGTACGACATCACAAAATCAGCCCCCGCCCGATGCATGGTATTGATGTTCTTTTCGTAGGTCGTTCGGCTGATAATGTGCATCTCGGGGGAAAGTTGGCGGCAATAGATAGTAAGATAAATATTTACATCATCGTCGTGGGTAGTGATAAGTGTGGTATGTGCATCCCGAATTCCGGCGCGATGAAGCACACTGAGGTCAGCTGCATCGCCCAAAATCCAACGTTCGTCATCTCTAATGCGAGCCGGGTTCTTATCAATGATGCGGTAATCGATTCCTCGGTCTTCCAGGCTTTTTGCGGCCGCTCGTCCCACGCGCCCGCCTCCAATAATTACCACCGGATGATCCGAGACGTGGTAAATACTCATCAGCTCATCATAATTTCGGAATTGGTCCACCGTACCGGCAAGAACAAGAACGCTCTCCTCTTTAATCATGGTCTCGGCTGTAGGATTGATAAATTTTCCACGCTCCCAGATGCCTACAATACTTACCCCAATATTTTCACGAACGTTGCTTTCTTTAATTTTCTTCCCAACGAGCGGTGTTTTTTGTACGGTTGATTCACCAATTACAAGCCGGTCTATATGCCCGATCACATGTACCCTGGCATCTCCGCCAAGAGTTCGTCTTGCAAGGGCTCGGCCAAGAATTTCGCCCATTTGCAGTACGTGATTTGCACCGGCAAGCTGAAGAACATCCACCGAATCGGGGGATGTAGCCGTAGCAACAATTTTTATCTGGGGATTATATTCCTCAACTGTAAATGTAATGTTGGTGTTTGCGGTATCGGAACCGGTGGCCACAATCATCGAGGCTTGCTCAATATTTAGGTATTTATAGGTCTCAAAATCGGTGGGATCCAAGTTCACCACGTTATAATCCATATCTGACATGTCAAGCGCTTTCTGCAGATCCGGTTCCAGGATGACATAATCAACCTTGTAGGCATTCAGTTTTTTAATGAGCGCTTCCGTAATGGAATCAAGATTGGTGATGATGACGTGATCTTTGATCCCTTCGTCAACTTCTTTAGGTGCCCGTGCCTGGTTTTGTGCTTTCAGCCACGGAGCGTAGAAAAATTCTATAAACGTGAAAGGGAGAAGTATCAACAAAAAGAGCACACCAGAAAACAGAACAATCATGGAGAAGAGCCGGCCCAAATCGCTGTGAAAAACAATATCGCCAAAACCAAGGGTAGACATGGTAACCAGTGTCCAGTAAAAGCCTGTGATCCAGGAATAGCCGCCCTCAACGCCTTCGTAGATGGCAACATAGTGGAACAGGATGGAGTAGGTTACATACATCGCAAACAAAACTGCCAGAAATTTTAGCAGTTTCCGTACATTTGTCTTGGTTCGCCGGTTGGCAAAAAAATAGGATAATTGTGAGCCGAGAAATTTCAACTTAATTGGATGTAGTGAAAAATCTTTTGAAAGACTTCAGAAAATCTAAGAATTTTGACCATTGATGATAGAATTTTCAATAAACCTCTTCTAAAAAACAATCAAAAAAAATTTATATCCAAAATATATGAAACCTTTTACAAGTTCATTACGGTTTCATTGGATATTCACACTTGTAAATGATTACTTTTATAGCTGTCTAAAAAATTTAAACTACCAGTTTCTGAAGTACGTGCATTGCCGCTTAGCTGCCATTTTTTTGATTTTCTTCTTACCGCAAGCTCTTCCGGCTCAAGGCAATGACTCTCAGGATTCCATTCCGAACGTCTACCTGGATTGCGGCTCTTGCGATATCACCTATATTCGAACCAACGTAACGTTTGTGAATTATGTGAGAGATCAGAGTGACGCCAATATATATTTGATGATTAATGATCTGAGAACAGCCGGCGGCGGACGAGAATACACGCTGATTTTTTCTGACATCGGGATGGAGGAAAATCGTTCAGATACGCTTCGCTATGTCTCTCCAAGTACCGATTCCGGCGATGAGCGGCGGCGAGGGCTTACACGATACATAAAAGTAGGTCTTGTTCCGTTTGTAAGTACTACCCGTGCCATGGAAACTCTGGATGTTTTTTACGAAGAACCGGAGGAATCAGAATCTGATTCTGTTGAGACGATTAAAGATCCCTGGAACAATTGGGTGTTCGATATCAACGCTCGTAGCTGGATGAGTGGTGAAAAGACCGAGAAAGATTTTACATTTTACGGCGGAGTTTTTGCCGAACGGATCACACCGATCTGGAAAATTCGAATGCGTGTTCGGGGTGAAACGGAACGCGAATGGATTGAGCTTTCTGAAGGAACTCGAACTTCAAACAGGAGTTGGGGTGAATTTTGGGGGCTCTATGCTTACAGCCTTACCGACCACCTGTCTGCCGGACTCTTTACCCGAACGAATTTCAGTACGTACGACAATATTGAGTACAATATCGAGGCATCTCCTGCTCTCGAATACAACGTATTTCCATACACAGAATATTCAGAGCGCCGTTTTTTGGTAACATATCGGCTTGCTCCATCCTTTAGAAACTACTTTGATAAAACCATTTTCAACAAGACAGAAGAGATGGTTTTAAAGCAAATTTTAGCTGTAAATATTCGATACGACCGGCGCTGGGGACGATTCAGTACCAATGTATCAGGTTCTCATTTCTTTCATGATACGAGCCTGAACAGACTGAATTTCAATACTTCTCTTGATTTGCGAGTGACCCGCGGTCTTTCAGTAAGTTTTTCAGGTCGCTACTCATTGATTAACGATCAAATTGCACTTCGCCAGGGAGATTTTACGGATGAAGAAATTCTTCTCGGCCTGCAGCAACAAGCAACATCCTACTCCTATGGATTGTCATTCGGCCTTTCATACACCTTTGGTTCCATCTACAACAATGTTGTGAATCCGCGGTTTTAGAATTTAACCTTACCTTCGACGGCGAAAGTGAGCACCAGAAAGATCATGAGAACTCGGGGATGACAGAATCGTCGCCAACGTTCATAAAAATAGATTGACACGAGATAATTGTTACCTTTTTGTGAATCTATTGCCGGATCATTCAGGTAGATTCAAAGAAAACAAAAACCATGAAGAATATTTGGCTTTTAGGATTTGCTGCTCTGTTAATGATTATTTCTGGTTGTATTGAAGGAGATGTTGCCCCAAGTGCAGAAGAGGTAACCCCGTTAGAAGTAGGACATGAAATACCGGATGTAACCCTGAAAGATCCTTTTGGAAACGATACGGATCTGCAAAACCTCATTTCTAAAAAACCAACCCTTCTCATTTTTTACCGGGGTGGGTGGTGTCCGTATTGCAACACTCATTTAAGTCAGCTTGCTGAGGTTGAGGGGGAACTTTACGATATGGGAATTCAAATCCTGGCGATTAGTCCGGATAAACCGTCTTACCTGAAGGAATCCGCAATGGAGCATGAACTCAATTACAAGCTGCTTTCCGACAGTGATATGAACGCCGCGAAACAATTCGGCTTAGCTTTTAAGGTCGATACCACAACTGTCAACCGCTACAAAAGAAACGGTCTGGATTTAGCGGAAAGATCCGGGCACGATCACTATTTATTGCCGGTTCCGGCTGCTTTTTTGGTGGATACAAATGCAACCATTCAGTATAGATACTTCAACCCGGATTACACCGTTCGAATTGAGAACAATGAGATTTTATCAGCGGTTGCAGAAGTGTTAAACCAAAACCAATAAAACCTGGGATGAATATCGAATGTTGAAATGATAGACCTCGTCGTTATTCGACATTGGGTATTCAGTGTTCGGAATTCATAGAGTTCAGTACCCAAAGTATCTGTTTCTCCCTTCTGTTGATTCCGCCTTTATGTTTGTATCTTTGATGTATGGAAAATAAAGAGATCACAGAGACTCAAAAAGTCGACCTAAAAAGCCTCACAAAAGATAAACTATCCGAAACACTTGAAGATCTTGGACTGCAAAGTTATCGGTCTGATCAGGTATTTCAGTGGCTCTATCAAAAAGGAGCGAGTTCTTTTGATGAGATGACCAACCTATCGAAAGATCTGCGTGCCACGCTTTCTGATTTGGCGGAGATCAAACGAATTGAAGTTTTTAACAAGCAGGAATCCAAAGACGGTACGATCAAGTTTCTTTTCCAGTTGGATGACCCCAACGCATATAAAGTGGAAGCTGTTCTCATTCCTGATTTCTATTCGGATGGTTCTATCAACCGAATTACGGTTTGTGTTTCGTCTCAGGTGGGCTGCATGTTCGGATGTTCGTTTTGCGCAACCGGAAAGATGGGGTATTTCCGAAATCTTACACATGGAGAGATTGTAGACCAAGTGCAGATCATTAATGAGGTTGCCGAGGAGAAGTTTGGCAAGAAGATCAACAATATCGTGTATATGGGGATGGGTGAGCCGCTTCATAACTACAAAGCTGTGGTGGAGTCCGCTAAAATTTTGTCTGATCCCTTAGGATTGGAGATGTCTCCCCGCAGAATCACGGTCTCAACCGTTGGCCTTTCCAAACAGATAAAGAAACTGGCTGATGAAGATCTGGGTGTAAATCTGGCTATCTCATTGCATGCCGCTGATGATGAAAAGCGGGATAAAATCATGCCAATCAACGAATCACTGAATTTGGAAACCCTGAAAGAAGCTGTAACCTATTTCTTTCAAAAAACACAGCAGCCGGTTACATACGAATATTTGCTATTCGATCAGTTCAACGATTCTGTTGAGGATGCGGAGAACCTGGTTCAAATAACCCGATGGGTTCCGTCGAAGGTGAATATTATCATGTACAATAATGTAGCTGGCGTGGAGCTGAAACGAGTCCGAGAGAAACGTCTGGATCGTTTTATGCAAGCCTTGATAAGCAAAGATGTAACGGCAACTGTTCGCCGAAGCCGAGGTGATGATATCGATGCCGGTTGTGGTCAGCTAGCTGTAAAAGAGGGGCAAAAGAGAGGAAAGAGTATGGCGAAGGAGAGCTGAATCCTTCCATATCGCTTTTCGATGAATTCAGAAATACATATCAGGCCTGAAGAGAAGAGAGATATCCCGCAGATTCACAATGTCATCAAATTTGCATTTGAAACTGTCGCTTACAGCAATCAAAAAGAGCACTTTCTTGTGGATGAACTCAGAAAAGTCGATGCTTTAGAACTGTCTTTGGTTGCGGAGTTGAATAATGAGATCGTTGGGCATATCGCTTTTTCGAAAATTACGATCAACAATAAAAAAAGCTCTTGGTACGGACTGGCTCCCGTTTCGGTTCACCCGAAATATCAAAACCGGGGGATAGGTTCAACCTTGATTCGCGAGGGACTGAAGAAAATCAAAAAAGCGGGAGCAAAAGGTTGTGTTTTGCTCGGTGAGCCGGAGTATTACAAACGGTTTGGGTTCAGGCAATCGGATCAATTAACACTGGAAGGAGTTCCGGCGGAGTATTTTCTTGCATTGTCATTTCAAGACGGGAGTCCATCCGGAAACGTTCATTATCATGAAGTGTTTACAAAGTACGGTTGATATCGAATGATTTACTGTATCACTTGTCCATGCTTTGAAGCCTGTTTTATGACATTATTTGCCGTCAACGCATAGAAAGGAGTGATTGGATACCCGGTTCGTCGCAACG
>CAYRDO010000028.1:10671-23972 GCA_964422985.1 uncultured Rhodohalobacter sp.
TGTTGGGATCAGAGCTGCCCTCAGCAACAATCCTGTCCCCGGATCGGGATGAGGAAAATATTTTCCGTCGCCCCAGCTAAACATAAGTATTTGAGCTTCGGGAATATTGTTATGATCCGGCAGATGGTTCTCCAGATGAATCTTTTCAACTGCAATATTGGTGTGCCACCCTTCACTGATTATATAAACCGGGATGGTTCTTTCTGATTCATTATCGGGATAGATCTCGCTTATCGCCCTGTTGCAGCCGCAAAGAAAAAGAAGCGCGAATAACAGCCAGGTCGTTTTTTCCATCTCCTATTCAATATCCTTTCTCCCTGTCCACAACATTCTGCAATTCCATTCCTGAGAGGAGGCGTTTATAGTTATCAAGAATTGCCGCTGCTACATTATCAGGATCGCTGATAGCCGCAATATGAGGGGTGATATGGATATTTTCCCGATTCCAAAATGGGTGCGAGTCGGGTAGTGGTTCCTCAGAAAAAACATCCAAATATGCAGCTTTAACGGTTTCTGTGTCGAGTGCGTAGATCAGATCTTCATCCACCAAGTGGCTCCCACGAGCAACATTGATTAAAAAGGAAGGATTTCTAAGTTTTTTAAAAAGATCGAGATCAAGGATTCCATCTGTTTTTTTTGTGAGCGGCAACAGGTTCACCAAGATATTTACATTGCTCAGAAATTCATCTGCTTGATCGAGTGTATAGGTTTCAATATCAGAAAGATCTTTTGGCGAATGGGAGAGACCGTATACCTCAAATCCGTTATCAGATAAGTATAAAGCTACTTTCTTGCCGATATTTCCCAAACCAAGGATGCCAATATTCAGGTCTTTGCGGGTATATTTTCGTTGCGGATCCCAACTTTTTGTGGCTTGATAATGGTCCAGTTTCAATAGAATTGATAGCACACAGGAATGAACGTAATCATTCATCTGGGTAACCATGGAGGGATCAAACACTTTGGTGAACGTGATATGATCCGGGATGGTGGAATCATTCAAAAGATGATCGGCCCCGGCCCCGAGAGAAGAGATGACTTTCAGGTTTTGGTAGGAGTCGAAAACATTTTTAGGCTGCTTCCAGGCAATTGCAAACTGTACTCTTTCTGGTTTTTTAACATTCGGCCAGATCTCTACGTCCAGATTGTTGTCGGCCTTCAGCAGAGCTTCCCTGAATGGTTCTAAATTCCTGTTTTTTGCCACGAGAAGTATCGACATAGATGCTGTTGGTTATCGGTTTGGAATCAGTATTTATTCCCCGAAAGTTTCAGAAGGGTTTGCTCCAGTTGCCAGAAATGACGCCGTTGATGAGCTTCTAGCACCAAAATGAATTCAGCCAGGCTCATGGATACCCATTGCAAAATCGGATTTTTTCCTTTGATTCTATTCAGGTCCAACTGCTGATCCCGAAACAGATCAATTCGTTTGTTGATCTCAAGATTGCTCTCTTTCAAATCATTAATCGGTTTTTCAGGATCAACCTCACCGGTATTATTCGGGTACATCGGGGCGATCGTTTTTGTCTTGATTTTGTAAGGCGGTTCCAGAAAACGAATAAACTGCCGGAAAATAAATCTCGGTTTAAACTGCTGGCCATTTGCCTTCACATTCTTGCCCGATTCAAGCGCCTTGTCGATCTCTCCCATATACAGTCCGTTAAACTTTTCGATATGCTGAATGATTTCGCAGGCGCTCCAGCTATCCGGTTCAGGTTTCAGGGAGATCAGATCTTTTGGGATGGAATAGAAATCATCAATTCGTTCCAGATCTTTTTTGAAGAGATCTGACATTTGATCGTAAGAATACGTGTCAGCCATTTATTTCAAATTTAGAATGAATAATCCTGTAATCGCTCCTGTCGATCTACAAAGAACGTTTAGCCTTTATAATTCGATCGTACGATTCGTTAATTCGACCTTCTGAGATTTCACCCGCCTCTACTTTATGTTTGATGATCTCCACAGCCTGCGGAACAATATTCGGCCAGTACACTGAATTATTTCCAAAAACAACGACATCAACACCCGCATTAATGGCTCTGGTGATGGCGGTTTCAAGACCGTAAAAAGATCGGATCGCTTCCATTTGCATGTCATCCGAAAAGAGAACACCTTTATATCCAAGTTCATCTCTGAGAAGGTTTGTTTGAACCTCTTTCGAAAGGGTTGCCGGCCACTCCTCATCAAGGTTTTCATTAAGAACATGGGCGGTCATAATAGCAAACTGATGATCGCTCTGAATCAACTCCCTGTAAGGTTCTAATTCACTTTCCTGCCAGGTTTCAGTAACATCGGCCATGCCCACATGAGAATCATTCCAGGCACTTCCATGCCCGGGATAATGCTTTAAAACGCCCAGAATATTATGCTCATTAAACTCTTCTAGAAATATAGAGGCGTGTTTTCCCACGGTTTTGGGATCGGCACTAAAACTGCGTTCAATCCGGCCAATTACCGGGTTGTCCGGGTTGATATTCAGATCAACCACAGGAGCAAAATTAACATTGAAACCGAGTTCCTGAAGCTGATCGGCCATCGTTTCAGCATAGTGGCGAGTGGAATCAACGTTATCAATTTCGCCTAAATATTTAGCCGAAACATTGGGAGTAAACCCGCGCGATTCCTTCAGGCGAGCTACGCGTCCGCCCTCCTGATCGACGGCAATAAATAGTTTATGATCCGCCAGTTCATTCAGTTGTAAAATGAGTTTCTGAACTTGATCCGGGCTTTCAATATTTCGGACGGGGCGGTCGGTGGGAACATCGTAATCAAAAAGAACAACACCGCCTAAATGATATTCCCGGATATCCCGAACGATGTGAGATGTGTCGCTAACTTCAAATCCTCTGAATCCAATCATCAACATTTCGCCGATTTTTTCCTCAAGTGTGGGTTCAGAAGGTTGAGCGAAACCTGAATGAGCGACAAAAAGGAGGGATAGAAAAAGGAAAATCAGTTTTTTCATAGAGTGATGAATCAATAATTACCGGCCGAAGTCGTCTTCAACCCGAACTATATCGTTTTCGTCGGATGGATTGGATGAATCGGTATGCTGCCAAATTTCGGCAATAACGCCCCAATCATCTAAACCAACCAGCCGGTGGCGTTGTCCTTGGTCAATCGTAACAATATCACCGGGATTGTATGATTTTACTTCTGTTTGGCTGTCGGTATCACTCATGATGATGCCAACCGGTCCGTCTACAATTCGCCAAACTTCTGATCGCCGATGATGATATTGCCAGGAGAGGCGCTTTTCAGGTTGGACCAGCAAAATTTTTGGGCTGAGAGCCTGATCTTTTCCACCGTTTTTCACATTCACACCCGGAAAGAAATGGTTGATAAATGTGATAAGTGAGGCGTTATCAATCACAAAAAAACCGCCCCAAGGGCGCTCTTCGTCTTTTTTTAAAATCGTGAGACCATTTGATTGAATATATTTTTGAACAGATTCAAAGGCCGATTTTTTGTCAATTTCCTGAGATAAGTCCAACATCCTGTTTACTCGTTTTACCGTGAATGTTTATTGTTTGCGAAATGTACGGTAAAACATCGTTTCCATAAAATGGAAAAACAAGTTTACATGATGCAGATATGCAGTGGGTCTATTCTAAGAATACCCGTTTAATAACGGAAGGCGTATTGTAAAGGTAGTTCCTTTACCGGGTGTGCTCTGAACATCCACAGATCCATCATGAAGTTCCGTGAAATGTTTGATAATGTTGAGTCCCAAACCTGTGCTTTTTTCACCAGAAGTGCCTTTTTGTCCTTGCGAGCTTCCATTACTAAAAAGATTATTTACTACTTCTTCCTTCATTCCAACTCCCGTATCCATAACTTTTAAAACAAGGTAGTCGTCATCAGCGAATACTTTACCTTGAACTTGCCCGTTTTGTGTGGTGAATTTGATGGCATTTGAAAGTAAGTTTCCGAAAATCTGTTCAAACTTTTCATTATCTATCCATACTTTTCGATCCACATTCACATCAAACGACAGATCAATTTTTTTGAGTTTTGCAGATGGCATGTACAGGCGCTTCATGTTATCAACAATAGAGCAGACATCTGTTTCTCTGCGGTTTAATGAAAAGCCTTTAGACTCGATGATAGTATAATTCAGGATATCATCAATTAACTGGTTGAGCTGTTTGGCACTTTGATTGATTAGTGAAACCATTTCCATAGCTTCGCTATTATCCTCGGTAACAAGTTCTTCCAACAGGTCACTCATACCGATAATTCCACTGAGTGGTGATCTCAAGTCGTGGCTCAAAATTTTCATGAGACTGTTTTTCTGCTCATTCAATTCAGTAAGCTGGTGATTTTGTTTTCGCAACTCGAGAGATGTCATTACCTGTTCGGCTAATATTTCAAGCTCTCTTTTTTTATTATCTGAAAGGTGGCGCTCTTTATAATCCAGAACGCAAAGTGCACCGATGGCATAGCCCTCTGGGTTTTTTAACTGGGCCCCCAGATAGTATTTGTAATAGGGCTCTCCATCTACATAGGAAGCATCTTTAAACCTAGGGTCTTTACTGAGATTAGGTATCTCGAGGATTGATTTTTGCTTAATTGCGTATTGGCAAACGGATTCTTTTCGGGGAGTGGAGCGTTCGAAATGTTCTGATCCATAGTGTGATGTTGTCCACTGGATATCTTTATCAAGAAGGTTGATTTTTGCAACTGGTGCTTCACAAATGGCTGCAGCCAATTCGGTGATGCTATCAAGCTCACTTTGAGATTCATCGTAGGTTATTTTATAAGCATTGAGGGCTTCCAGCCTGTTTTTTTCCTCAGTATTATTCATGAATCTATCAATCAGTTAGCTATTCAGGAGGTTAGTAGTTCTTCCTCCTCCAATACTTTTTTAATTTGGAATGGGTCGATCGGTTTAATCATATAACCAAAATAATCGGTCCCATCTGCTAAATTTCTATGATGAGTGTCGGAATTACCGGTTATGTATAGAACCCGAACAGTATGCTTTTGTTGTACCTGCCGCACAATATCCACACCTGTTACTTCAGTTCCAAGGTTTATATCCACCAGCATTAAATCTGGTTTGAAATTCTTTAAAATTTCATTTGCTTGGTTTGGGTTATAAGCCTTCTCAACATTATGAAAACCTAATCGTTTTACAATCGTTTCTAATGTTAAGGCTTGAATGGCATTATCTTCAATAATTAAAATACGCATGTTACAATAAGTTGTCTAAGCTACGCTTTTCTTAAGTTTGTGATTTTCTTGAATGGTAAGAGAGTTACTCGATCCCTTAATTCTTTTCGATTTCTTAAATGTTATTACAAAACTTTTTTCGTTGGTGTGATTAATTTCAATTGTTGCATCAATTTGCTGGAGAAAGGTTTTGATGAGCATTCGGTGGAAATCAGATTTATTTGAATCTGAATTATATACTTCCACTTGGTTCTCCATTCCGCTCATTGAAATAGTTACAATCTCATCATTACAACTAAAACTTAATTGTACCGGTTGATCGTCCTGGTTGGTTTGAGAAGTAAGATTCATTATCTCATTAATGAGCAACCCGAGCGGAATGGCTTGGTTGACACTTAAAATAAGCGGTGTTTCTTCTTTCTGAATACGGATATTGAAATCCTGAGTCTTAGCAACATTCGGCATGGTTTCAACAATGGAATTCAGGTAATCTGCAAAACTGATTTCAGCAATATCCTCTTTCTTGTAGAGCGCTTCATGAACCTTGGCTATGGAGAATATTCGTCCGTATGCTTCCTGTAGTTTGGGCTTGGCGGATTCGTTGCAATCATTTAAAATCTGCAATTGCAGCAAGCTTGCCATAATAGCAAGATTGTTTTTCACACGATGGTGAACCTCTTGCAATAAAACGTCTTTTTCATCTAGCGATTTTTGCAGATGATTTTTAAGATGAACCTGTTCGGTTAAGTCTACATACATTCCGTAGACAGCTATTATTTTTCCCTCAATCTGTACGGGAACGGTAGAAAGCAGAACGGGTACTTCTGTTCCATCTTTTCTTATTCGAAGGGCAGTTCGCTGATCGGGATTTCCTGCAAACGCATGCCGGCTGATAAGCTCTGCTTCCTCTTCTAAATCTTTGGTTGTAAGCAGGGAGTTTACATTTTCGTCCAACAGTTCATCTTCATCATACCCGAACAAATCTATAAACGCTTTGTTAACTTTTTTCGCTTTATCCTGTGGATCAATCATAACCGTAGCGATAGAAGAATTATCAAACAGCTCGGTCAGTAATCGGTAATTTTGTTCTCTCAATATTTCAGACTCAACAAAGTCAGTTCTGTCCACCCCGGTAACTACCAGGTAGCATCTCTCTTTATTTTGAAATGTGTTGAACTGAAGGTTATAGTGTCGTACTCCGGAATGTTTGGAGATCACTTTCCCATTAAAACTTGCCTTTCCGTTTTTAAATGCATCTCTGATAAAACGTTCAATCGTTTTTCTTTGTGAGGGTTCAAAAATATCGTGAATTGATTTATCCGTCATCTCTTCGTTGCTGTAACCCAAATCAGTATGCATTGAGTTATTCCAGCGGACAAACTTTCGGTCTGAATTCAACACAAAGAATATTCCGGAAATACTATTTAAAGCTGTTTTGGTGAAGCGTCTTTCAACTTCAAGCGTATGCTTGCCGTCTTTTTCGTGCTGTATTTCCCTGAATGTATTGATGATGTGTGTCTCATCATTCGTGGACTGATATTTTATTGAAGTCAGCTGCACGGGGATATAATGCCCGTCTTTATGTTTGTACTCTTTTTCGCCTCTGAAAACAGATTTTGTGTTTCGAATTCGAACAACTTCCCGGTGGGCGGGATCTTCCTCATCAACAATCATACCTCGACCGCTTTGTAATAATTCCTCCCTTGTATATCCAAGAATAGAGCAGGCGGCGGGGTTTGCATCCAGAATTTCTCCATTGGCTTTCCCTAAAATGACTCCTGAGTTGGAATACTTAAAATTTTGTCTGTATAAAGCTTCAGTTTGTCTTGAAGAATGAATTTTATTCACTTCATCGGTTACATCATTAAACACCAATAAAACGTGATTTTTTGATTCATGCTGCACAGGAGAGACCTCTACTTTAAACCATCGATCTGTATTTTCAGATTGAATATTGACGGAAATATTGAAGTGCTCTTTCTTCCCATCAAGAACATCTCTTACTCCGAGGAGTAAACGAAGAGCGTAATCACTCCCTTCTTCCACAGCTTTGTTGCAGTGTTCAAAATAATTTTCACTCAGAACCTTTCCGTTACACAAGCTGAGTGAGTTTTTGCTGTTGTACCAATTTTTATTTTTTAAAGCGATATTGCCCTCTTCATCAAGAATAACGGCAGATCCCTGAAGAGCATTTAATACCGCAGATTCACTGTAATTCATACTTCTGTAAAGTTTAAACGTCGTCTCAATCGAATAAATAGCTTTTTACTTTTTCTCTCTCTTTCTTTCTATTTATGCAATGTCTCCTTTTTTGAAAGCAATTGGTTGACGTGAAAAACGTATGTTTAAATTTCACTAAACACCTATAAAAGAAGTGAATTGGACGTAGGTCTTTTTACGCAGATCGTAAATATTCGGGTTTGTAAATCTCTCCGTTGGTTACTTGTAGTATGGCATCCACTAATTCTTTCCGCGAGGGCTCATAAAAAACATATCCATTAATGCCCATATTATAGAGGGGATTGATCAATTTGGGAGATTGATACATATGCAGAGCAATCATTTTTAGTTTGGAATCTTTCTTGCGGAGAGGAAGGATAATTTCTTTCGAACTTTTATCGGTTCCCATTAAATCAATTAAAAGAACCAACGGTTTTTGAAAAGTATCTATGGTATCCAGATTATCTGTATTAACAATCGGGATTGTTTTAATTTCACTGAAATTGTTTTCTATAATCTTAGAAAGAACCTCAGTTCTTGGTTTTTGGTCGGATATGATTGCAATACAGAAATTCCAGTTTTCCATATACTTAAAGTATAAATGGTCATCAAGAAGTTGTATTGGTTGAAGCGCGTATTTTTTTTAATGCTCCTCTAAGTAAAAAAGCCTAAGAAAAAAAAGCTTATGGAAGATAGAAAAGTACGTTTTTAGTTGAGATTAACTACCTAAACTATTCGCTGTCAGATGAAATGAGATTATGCTGAAATGCATACTTTACAAGGCCGGCGGTATTACGGGCCCCGGTTTTTTGCAGCAAATTACGGCGGTGGGCATCAACAGTTCGGGAGCTGATGAATAATTTTTCTGCAATTTCCTGATTTGTGTATTCTTGCACAATCAGTTCAAGGATTTCGAGCTCACGGTCGGTAATATGAACCGCATCCATTGTCGTAGATTTTCCTTTCCCTTTCACTAAATCCATCATGATACTTTGAGTGGCTTCATCACTAAAATAATGTTTGCCGCTCATAATTGTGTCGATTGCGTTTTTCAGATCTTTTCTGCCGGCGCTCTTCATAATATAACCTGAGGCTCCGGCTTGTATCATTTGGCGGATATGAAGATCGTCGTTACTCATAGTAAGAGCCAACACCTTCACATGGGGATGTTTATCTTTTATCTCTTTGGTTGCCTGTATGCCATCTTTTTCAGGCATATTGATATCCATGATAACCAGATCTACTGTTCTGTTATTTAATTTCTCCAGTATTTCATTTCCATCCGATGCCTCAGCAACAACCTCAATTTCCGGCTGAGATTCAAGCATTGTCTTAATACCATCACGGACAATTTTATGATCATCTGCCAAAGCTATTTTTACATTTGCCATAGAGCGAATGGTTTATTGAATTGGAACAACTACAGATATTATTGTGCCTCTATTCTCGTTGCTAACAATATCTAAATTTGCCGACATAGCACCAACTCTTGTTTTCATACTTCGAAGTCCGATTCCTTCTCCATTAACGTTGTTAATATCAAATCCTTTCCCGTTATCTTCAATTGTCATAAGAACTTCCCCTTCAGAATAAGCGAGCTGTATTTCAATTTTCCCCGGTTTTCCGTGCCTTATTGAATTATTTAATGCTTCCTGCAAAATTCTGTAGAGGTTGATTTGTACTTTATTTGGAAGTTCAACATCCTCCAGGTTTGAGTAGAAGTAAATATCAATTTTGTGGGTATTTCTCAGATGATTGGCTAATGATTCTGCCGCAAGCTGGAGGCCATAATCCTGAATAGCTTTTGGCATTAAATTCTGAGAAATATTTCTTATCTCAGAAATAGCATAGTTTAAAAATCTTAAACCGGATACAAACATGGCTTCTAACGACTCCGGTATATCCTCAAGGTCCTCGTAAACGGATTGTAAATTCATGTTCGAGGCAGATAGATATTGACCCAATCCATCATGCAATTCTTTTGCTATGCGCTGCCTTTCTCTCTCCTCACCTTCAAGAATGGCACTAATTGCTCTTTTTTCGGCCGTTCTTTGATCCGTAATATCGTGGGCAATAACATATCGCTGTATTCTTCCTTTGTAGATAATTTTGGAAGATGAGATTTCTACAATAAGTTTCTGTCCATCTTTTGTAAGATGAGTCCACTCAGAAAACCGGGCACGCTCTTCTTCGCTATTTTCCTGGATAAGTTTTTTCACGGGCTCCACTTCCTGTTCAGGACGAATATCCAAAATGCTCATTTCTATGAATTCTTCTTCGGTGTAGCCGTATTTTCTTTCAGCAGCCTTATTTACGGTTGTAAATTTAAGTGTATCAGGGTCGTAGATGAACATGGGAATCGGGTTTTGCTCAAACAATAGCTTGTATTGCTCCTCTGATGCTTTTAGCTCTTGTTTAGCTATTACATCGGCGGTTTCATCCGAAATGGTTCCCACCATATACTCATTCACTCCATCACTATTTTTCATGAATGATGCGTTATCAACAACATGAGAATAACCGCCGTTTCCATTCTTAAACCTGTAACGGCTTTGCCAGGAATCACTATCAGATTTAATGGCATCTTCCAGGCTCTTGATGATTTCGTCTCTGTCTTCCGGATGAATATGTTGCGCCCACCATTCACAAGTAGGGGAAACATTTTCATTACGATAGTTGAAATTCGATAGCCATCCTTCACTCCACCAGATTTGATTTGTATCAAGATCTCTTTCATAGAGAACATCATTAGAGCTTTTTGCAATCATCTCAAACCGGTAGCTCTGGTGGTGTAACGCTTCCTGATATTCAATCTCCTTCGTCCTGTCTACCATTGCCCCGATAATCCTGCGAACGCTGCCATCACTATTTCGAATAAGCACCGCTTTCCCTTTTATTTTTCTGATGGATCCGTCAGCCGCAATAAAATCATAATCTTCCGCCCATCGTGTGACGTCAGAATTTATTGCTTTCTCAATACTTTTAAGAATTCTTTCCCTATCATATTCTACAATATGATTCTTCCAAAAGTCAGGCTCATTTTGATAATCTTCCTTTGTGTATCCCAAGACAGATTCAATACCATCTCCCCACCAAACCTTCTCTTCCTGCGGTTTCAATTCCCATATCACATCGCTCGTTAAGTTTGAGGCAATTTCAAACCGTTTTCTTTCAGCATTAATTCTCTTCTCAATATTCTTCTGATGGGTAATATCAACATGTGTTCCAACGAGCCGAGTTGGATTGCCCTCCTCATCCCACTCTACAGCGCGTCCGCGATCCAAAATCCACACCCAATGGCCTTCCTTGTGTTTCATCCGTACCTCGCATTCATAGAGAGGGGTTTCTCCGGCAAAGTATCGCTCTATTTCATCCTCAAATTTATTGAGATCATCTGGGTGAACCAGGTCGTTCCACGTTTCAATACTTATAGGTTGAAGTTCGTCGAGGGTATAGCCCACAAGTTGGGCCCAAACTTCATCAAAAACGGTTTCTCCGGTTTGCGGATGCCACTCCCATAAACCCACGTTAGAGCTGGTTGTAGTAAGATGCAGCCACTCCTGATTCTTTTTTAATTCCTCTTCAATCTCCTTTCGTTTTGTAATATCCAAACCAATACCGATTTGAGTATCATCCGAAAGCCTGATATTTGTCCAGGTTGATTGTATTTTTTCTCCGTTTTTGATAACCATCTCAATATCTTTCCATCCGCCGCCCGGATTGGACATAAATTCCTGTACACTTTTTTGATACTCCTTATCGGGATATACTTCATCAAAAATATTTACACGTTGAATTTCTTTATTGGTCCACCCGGTTACTTTTTCAAACTCATCATTTACAGAAAACTCAGATAAATCTGGTCGGTAAACGGTAATCATTACCGGAATGGTTGACAGAATCTTGCTTTGAAGTTCTTGTTCTCTCTTTAACGTTTTTTCATGGCTTTTAACCATCAAATAGATAAAGTAGGCGGTAATGGAAACGTAGTAGATCCCTTTAATAATTTGTACGATGGTAATAACCTCATCTCCCTCAAAAAAGGCTTCTACCAGCCAGTCTGTTGTCGTTACCCACAGAATGGCAAATCCAAGATAGATCAAAGAAATTCGGAGAGGTGTAAATTTCATAGCGACCAACACTGATTTTTTTTAACATTACAATTTTGAAGTCAGGCAGTCAACTTCAAATAACTGTAATATTTGTTGGTAGGTTTCTTTCTATATGCAATAAAAACTATCCTTTAGGAAGAGTATGGAGGATGATTTACCACTTACCTTCACGCACAGGATAGCTGCCTAAAATTTTAAAATATTGAGCTTTTTTCTGGAGCTTTATAAGTGCATCCTCAATCCGTGGCTCCTCTTTATTGCCTTCAATATCAAGGTAAAAAAGCGATTGCCATGGATGCCCCATCCGGGGACGTGATTCCAGCTTTGTCATGTTAATTCCATTATCACCAAGAAGATTCAGACATTTCAGGAGAGCTCCTTTTTCATCAACGGTGGCAAAAATGAGAGAGGTTTTACAATTCAACTGTGGATCACACGTAACCGGCTCGGGACTCACAACTACAAACCGGGTATAATTTTCTTCTTGATTGGCGAGATCTCTTTTGAGGATTTTTAAACCATAAATTTCTGCTGCAAATGCACTTGCAATCGCTGCCTGTGATAGGTCGGCATCATCACGCACTTTACGGGCGGCCATAGCCGTATCAAAATACGATTCAACGTGGCAGCGAGGCAACGATGTTAAAAACTTACTGCACTGTGCAATTGCCTGAGGATGGGATAAAATTCTTCGAATATTGCTAAGCTGAACCTCTTCCGGTCCCATCAGACAATGTTGTACTTTCAAAACTTCTTCGCCGATAATGTAAAGTTCTTTTTCGTTCAGAAGATCGTACGTGTCATTGATAGAACCGGCAGTCGTGTTTTCAATGGGGAGAAAACCTACATCAACTTCTCCATCAACAACAGCATCTGCAGCCTCATCAAACCGCGTATATCCAATACATTCCACATTGCTGAAACGCTGCTCAAAATGCCGCATAGCTGCCTGGTGACTAAACGCACCATCAGTTCCCTGGTACGAAACTTTGATGGTTTCTTCTTGGGATTTATCATTTTGATGATCAATCAGCGCATGTGTCTGATAGCGAACAGAGTGATGAATGATCTCCCGAAATAGCTGCTCTAAAAAGTAGGGATCCATCCCAACTTCCGGGGCTTTATGCCGGATTTTTGCAAGCAATTTCTCCTCGCGTTCGGGGTCGCGAATTTCATCTTCACGCTCCAACTTATCGATAAGGACTTCGCGAACAATTTTTTGCCGTTCACCGAGCGCTTTTACAATGGTTTCATCCAGCTTGTCGATCGATTCTCGTATTTCCTCAAGCCTGTCTTTAGACATTTCTTAATGTATCGTTTGTTTCAATTCCTGAATTCTACTCAAAATTTTATTCCGGTCTAATTTACGGAATCGTTCGGGCAATAGCGCCTTCGATGTACATTCCGAAACTGCCGTCATGGTTTGCAGTTCAACCTCTTCCGGATAGGTTGGCGGCAGGAAATCATCAAATACCTGGTCCAGAATTTGTGGAGTAGTTTTCTCCAATCCTTCGGATGCCGTTCTGAATTTGGCACGGGTTAGCGCCGCTTCCATATCGGCACCTGAATAGTGGGTATTTCCTTTTAAAACTGTTTTTGGGATGTGATTTTCGGTGACTTTCAGCCCTGTTTTCCTCTTCATCGCATCAAAAAGTTCAATTCGTTCTTCTTCAGTTTCAGGTGGGAAGAGAGCGATGTGTTCTTCAGCTCGTCCCTGTCGTTTCAAGTCAATAGGCATGAGATCCGGACGGGCCGTCATCAAAAACAACAGAATTTTTCCGCGATTTCGTGTAT
>CAYRDO010000028.1:23982-28649 GCA_964422985.1 uncultured Rhodohalobacter sp.
GCGATCTGCGAAAATACCCGGCTCGAAACACCGCTATCTCCGGAAGCCGCCCGGTCTCCGAGATAGGCGTCGGCTTCATCAATCATCACGGCAACAGGAGACATCGCTTTCAGGAGACTCAGAATTTTTTCGAGATTTCCTTCCGTCACACCCTGCCACTGACTCCGGAAATTTTTCAACTTCACCATCGGGATTCCAACCTCCCCGGAAAAACAAGTAACGAGATAGGTTTTACCGGTCCCTACTGGCCCACAAACCAAATATCCCATCGGGATTACATCGTGCCGACCGGATTTTAAAGCCTGTACTGCATCTCTCAGATGTTCTTTTACATTTTTATGGCCGGCAACATCATCGAGTGTGGAATCTGTGGATACGAATTCCAGAAGTCCGTACGCTTCCGCTTCAATCATATCTTTTTTGATGGCGGTAAGCGAATCGAACGTAATTTTTTCTGAATTCTGAGTGGCGTTCTGAAGAATGCTTTTCAACTTCAAAAACCCAAGCCCGGCTGTCATTTGAGCCATCACTGGTTTTGGTACCTCTGAGATCTCTTCATAGGTATCGGGGTGGCACTCCTGAACAATGTAGGAGAGACGGTCACTTTCATCCGGCAGCGGGATTTTTATTTCTGACAAATAGGGATTCTGAATCAGCGTTCGATTCAGATCAGAAAGATTCTCCGTAAATAAAACAGTCGTAAAATCAGCGGCTAAAAATAGCGGATCGTGAGCCCATTTCAGTAGATAAACAAGAGCATTTCTATCTTCCGAACCGGTGCTTCCCGCTTCATTAGCCGGCACAATTGTCTCCGCAAAATCAACGATGAGCGCAATGCTTTTCTTCTGATCCAGTCGGGATCGAATGTATTGTTCCAGTACGTTAAACGCACCAACCGGATCCTTAGGCAATTTTTTGGCGTACTCAGTTCCAATCAGTGAATCCCGACCGGCGAGTGCACGGTTAAAATCTTTTTGAGACTCCTGATCACGGAAATAAATTCCCGAGGCCCGATCATAAAAAAGAACGATATCTCTGGCTCCGAAAAACTCTTCCGCCATGAAGGATTTCAGCCGCAGATATCGGTGTTTATCCTCATCCTTTATGGAAACCAAATCATTGATATTTCCATGAATAATAAACTGGTTGAGCGTGCGGCTCAGGTATTTTTTGGCAAATTCTTGTGCCCACTTTGGGTATTTTTCAATCATCGGATGCTGTTCCTGAAAGGTTATAAATCTTCAACCGGATTCGAGCCATCTAATCGCCGGTGTGGATGACTAATTTAACGTTTTCGAGCTTACTCTGCGTAGCCTTGGTTATGATAAACGTATTCCCGTGTATTTGAAGCTCTTCGTTTACTTTGGGAATTCTTCCGGTGTGGTGGATGATATATCCGGCAACCGTTTCAAAATCACCGCTTTCGAAATCAAGAGCAACCTCTGGATGAAGTTCAATCAGTTCATCCAATTCAACGGAGCCGGAGAGTAAGAAAGTATCATTTGACAGTTTTTTAATCAGTTCATTCTCTTTGTCATACTCGTCCTGGATATCACCAACCACCTCTTCAATTAAATCTTCAATGGTCACCATCCCGGCGGTTCCGCCATATTCATCAATTACAATAGCCACTGAAATGCTACTTTGCCGGAACTCGGTCAGCAGATCTTTTGATTTTTTACTGGATGGAATCAGGTTTACCGGGCGTGTTATCTGGCTGATACTTTTTGGATTGCTGAACAGATCATACGCAAACACAACCCCGATAATGTCATCAATGGTATCTTGGTAAACGGGAATTTTAGAAAATCCTGATTCGATAAATGCTTTCTTCAATTCTTCGATTGTTGCATTTCGATCGATCGCTACGATTTCTGTTCGGGGTACCATCGTTTCACGAACTCGTTTGTTAGAGAGCTCAAGAACGTTGTGGAGAATCTCAGAATCATCATGATCAATCTCCTGGCTTCCGCCACTGTCTTTCAACTCCCTGAAGATCATCTCCACATCCTGCCGTCTGAATACTTTTTCGCTACGTTCATTGCCGATATTAAACAGGTTCACAATCAACCCGGACGCATGGTCTGTCAGATAGATCAATGGCGACAAAATATAATTTGTGATCCGAAGCGGAACGGCAATGAATGAGATCAGAAAATCAGCCTGAACTCTGAAGATTGCTTTGGCCAAAATTTCACCGAACAGCAAAATGACAACAGATGCAATCATGGTTTGAATGAAAAGAATCATCGCTGTTGTCGGGAGAACGCCGGCCAATTGCTGGTATATGGCTTGAATGGGTTCAACAAGAAAAACGGCCATCAGCGTAGCATAAATCACATTGATGATGTTGTTACCCACCAATGTTGTGGTGAGAAAGTTTTCCGGGTTATCGCTAAAAAAGGCGAGAGATCGACCACGAAATGTGTCTTTTCTCGATTCAATTTCCAACTTCAGCTTGTTGGCGGTCACAAACGCCATCTCCGATCCGGAGAAAAACCCGCTAATTAAAATCGTAACTAGTATGTAGAGAAGTTCAGTCATATGGAACGTTAAAGATACAACGATCTTTTGGAAGAAAAATCTTGGTGTAAATGTTTAGATCGTTTTGGTGTGTTCTTCAAGCAGAAGTGTAGTTAATTCCCGGTAAAATTGGGCTTGCGCTTTTCAAGAAATGCAGAGGTTCCTTCTTTAGCATCATCGGTTTCAAAAAGCTGACCAAAAAGTGTGGCTTCTTTCGCAAATCCATTTGAACTGGAACTGGCATTAATTGCCGAAATAGCTGCTGAAACTGCAATGGGACCATTCTTTAAGATTTGTGATGCAAGTTCTTTTGTTTTGTCCAGCGCGTCATCAGAATCGTGTACGGAATTCAGTAACCCAAGCGAATGAGCTTCGTCAGCTTTAACCTGTTTTCCGGTTAAAATCATTTCTATTGCTTTTCCCTTGCCTACGAGCTGAGGCAATCGCTGAGTACCGCCATACCCCGGAATTAATCCCAGAGACACTTCCGGGAGGCCAAATACAGCATTCTTGGTTCCAATTCGAATATGGCAGGCCATTGCCAATTCGGCACCGCCTCCAAGTGCATATCCGTTAACCAAAGCTATAACCGGTTTGGAGAACTCCTCAATTCTGTTGAAAAGAGTCTGTCCTTTTGCTGAAGCTTCCTCCCCGGTTTTCTTGTCGAGAGAGCTCAATTCTTTGATGTCTGCTCCGGCCACAAAAGCTTTTTCACCAGAGCCTGTAATGATCAGAAGATGAATATCATCACTGTTTGCTGCGTGGGTTAAAGCATCATCCAAATCAACTAAAACCTGGTTATTCAATGCATTGAGTTTATCAGGCCGGTTGATTGTTAGAATTGAAATGCCTTGTTCGTCTGTCTCAAGCTGAAGTGTGTCGCGTTCAAATAAAGTTGAACTCATATCGATTTTTTAACTTTTTCTCCGGTCTCTTTTCGAAGTTCTTCGGCATCTTTTTTTAACTGGGCGAGTTCCAATTCGCGGTCCATCTCTTCGAATCCGGGTAACAAATTCGAATCCAGTTCTTCAATAATATTTGTTGTTTCTTCCATTTCAGAGAGGAGATAGTCGAGTTGAGTTCCAACATCCTCCGCATTTGGCATGGTCATCGATTGTTCGTAGATGTACCGAATGGCATCTTCAATCGTCTCAAGGTGAGTCTCGCAAATCAAGTACTTCTCTTTGGCAACATCAAATTTGTTTAAACGCTTGTTGAGAATCGAGAGCCGTCGTTGTCGGGTCTTTTTCAATTTCTCAGAATCGATCGTTTCGAGATCATTTTCCTGCTCTTCAACCTCTCGGCGGATCTCCTCTTCAACTTCAGAGTTCATATAAATCTGGAACCGCCGGTTCATATCCAAAAGCGTCAAGTAGGTTGAAAGAAGATCTTCCACCTTATTCTCGATATGCTCCAGCATCCCTTTGGAAGTGTAGGGAAGTGTATCAAAATTTTGTTTTACCTCTTTGGTGATATGCTTCAGAACCAAAAATCGTTTTTGAGAACGGGCATCTAATTGGTAAAAAATGATTTTATCGTTCGATTCATCCGATTGCTCTTTTCGTTTCTTCAGTTTGATGCTCTTTTGAAAAGCCGGCAGTTTCGGTACGATTCCCAGGTACATCAGCTCAACTCCAAACGTAAAAGCAAGAATCGCATTCGATATCAACCCGACATTGCTAAACACCAATGCCGTGATGGTTCCAACCAACAGGCAAACCAAATTCACCGGATGCAGGAATGCCTCTTTCGTAAAGTTTATGGATGATTCTTTGTCCTTTGCCATAGCGTTACGCTAAATCGCTGTCCTTTGTATTTTCGGTCGATTCGGATTGAGTTCCGGGACCGATTGTTTTTTCGGCGTGAAGTTCAGCAGCTTGTTTCTCAATTTCACGATACAAAAGTCCCATTTCAGATTTGATTTTTTTGAGACTTTCACGAGCTTTTTCCTTCTTCAATTCTTCATCAAGTTCGGAAATGTCATCGGGCTGATCCAATATCTGCTCCATGGCAACATCAAGCCGGGCTTCAATAAGTGACATCTTGGTGCGAACTTTGCCGAGAAAATCATCAACGTTTGCAAGAAGTTCATCAGCATTCATTTGATGCAACGCCTCATTTACATTTTGGACATACTTCGACCT
>CAYRDO010000029.1:0-28133 GCA_964422985.1 uncultured Rhodohalobacter sp.
ATACCTGAATGTTCGGCTGAAATCTGTTATCATCTGATAAAATGAAATAAGGCATTTAAAATCATCACCTTTCTCTCCCTCGAAGGGATTCTTAAAATTTTCCGTATATGAAAAAAATTCGAATTGGCGTTATCGGCACAGCAAAAATCGCAATTCAGAAAGTGATCCCGGCGATGCAGCAGGCCGAACTTGTTGAAGTGGCTGGAATTGCATCACGAAATCTTAAAAGAGCCAAATCCACGGCTAATGAGCTTTCTATTCCGAAGGCATACGGGGCGTATGAGGATCTTTTAGCGGATTCTGAGATTGACGCCATCTATATTCCGCTACCCAATCATCTGCATGTACCGTGGTCTATCAAATCACTTGAAGCCGGTAAGCATGTGCTTTGTGAGAAGCCGATCGGGATGGATGCGGAGGAGGTTCGAACTTTGTTGGCTGTCTCCAAAGAGTATCCCGATCAAAAGATTTCTGAGGCGTTTATGTATCGTCAGCACCCGCGATGGAAACGCACTGCTGAACTCGTCCGCTCGGGGGCAATTGGTGACCTCAAAGCGATTCATTCTTTCTTTTCTTATTACAATGACGACCCCGAGAACTACCGAAACAGCGCCGATATGGGCGGGGGCGGGCTGATGGATATCGGCTGTTATTCGATCTCCCTTTCCCGTCTTTTGTTTGATAGTGAACCGATCAGTATTCATGGAGAACTGGAGTACGATCCCAATTTTAATACCGATCGATTGGCCTCCGGATTGCTCCGTTTTGAAGGCGGCACCTCCGTTTTTACCTGCTCAACCCAGTGCTTTAAGGATCAATATGTGAAAGTGTTTGGGACTAAAGGAAAAATTGAGATGGATTGGCCGTTCAATCCCGATTTCACAAAAACACAGCGATTGGAAGTGGTGATCGGGAATGAGAAAACCATCGAAGAGTATGATCCGGTTGACCATTTTACTCTCCAGGCTGATGCCTTTGCGAAAAGTATATTGGACGATCAGCCGGTCCCCGTTTCGCTGGAAGATTCCATCAAGAATATGGAAGTGATTGATGCGATGAGAGCTTAATCCTTTTTTATCAACGAATACACTCCCATCATGATGATGACTCGTTTGGCGGCGTATTCTAAAATCTTGATTTGCAGTTTTATCTTTTCATCCCAATTGAGAGAGGAACGAAAAAACATCAAAAAAGCTGTAGTCAGGTTGCCAAAATAGTTTTTATGTGTACTTCTGAATGTGGATGACGTATTGCTTTCATGATAATATTTGTGATACAGCACTTCGGGAACGCGCAGAAACTCTCCGTACATGGCAAGCCGAATCAGGTAAAACCAGTCCGCAGCATAGTCTTTCCTTCCAAATAAATTTTTCTGAGATGGAAGAATGTTCTTCACAACTTCCGTTCTAATCATTCCCCGATAGGGCGTACTCCATAATTGCCTTCTTTTCAGAAAGATTTTTATTCGATCCAACCGGTTTGTAACTCCTTCCTGAAGCGTATACCGGCTGATTTCTGAATTTTCTTTGAAATGAAAATGTAAATTCATATCTGAAAACGCGAGAACCGCCGACGGATTTTCCTCCAGAGCAGCTACCAATTTTCGGATATAATCTTTCTCAATGGTGTCATCGTGGGGCATGATGAATGTGTATTTACCCTCGCTTGCTGCTTTTTCCAAAAGAAAATCTACATTATCAACCCATCCGAGATTTTGCTTTTGCTGGATGAAGAAAAATCGATCGTCATCCGAAATGAACGATTTTATAATGGAAGCCGTGTTATCTGTTGATCCATCATCAGAGATTAAAACCTTGAAATTCGAATAGTTTTGTTGCTTTAAACTAGTGAGAGTGCGTTCAATAAATTTCTCAGCATGATAGCAGGGCAAACAGACAATAACGTTTGGTTGGGCTTCAGTCATATGTTCTAAAGCTGATGATAGACTTCCTCCACACGATCGGCGGCATCGATTGCGAACATGGGAGCCGTTGTAAGCTTGCCCGTTTCAACAGTATGAAAACCATCATAAGAGCTCACGCCAACATTGGACCGGTTGTGAAGTTGACTGTCTTCATTGTGTACATCGGTTCGTCCCAACGCTACAATGGTTCCTGCATCCACAAATTCCGGTTTGAAATTTTTTACCTCGGGATACCATTTTTCCGTAGCCGAGATAAACAGATCAGAAAACTTTTCCATCTCCTCTTTCGGCACATTCCCTTTGCACGCCTCTTCCCAGGAATCCGGTGCCTGAATTCCCTCCCACCATCCTCGGCATGCATCCGGATACCAGGAAAGATATGCGGTGGAATTCGGACGAATCACTACATCACCAAACCGACCAATGACCATCGTAGCCGAGGGTTTTGATTTCATCTCATCCGAAATTTTGGCGATCAATCTATACTTCAATCGAAATAAAATATTCGGCGGGAGAGGGATTCCGAGGCTCTGATCGATTTTATATTTGCTCATCCAAGTGGCGTTCACAACTTGCAGTGACTCCATTTTCCAAGAGCTAGAACTATTCACACCTTCGATGGTATAAAAACCTTTTTTTAGTGAAACAGATTCCACTTTGTGATTGTACCAAAAGTGAATATTGGGATTTTTTATCACCGCAGTTCGTATGTGCTCGGCCAGTTTAGATGTATCGATGGCCAGCTCACCGGTCTTAAATCCTCCCTGTAACTCCCGGGTGTTGAAATGTTCAGCCAATTCAGCTTCCGTTGATCTCATGGCCAGCTGATCGGGGGAATTTCCAAGATAATTGAGCGTTTGGCCGTTTTGGGATTTTATCTCCTCATAGTGCTTTTGAAGGCGCTGATATCTCTGCTCGAGCTGGTCGGGGTTCAGAAAAGAATCATTCGCAACGAGGTACCAAAACGGTGTACTAATGTTGAGATCGTAAGCAGACTTTCCAATCCACCGCTCAAGATTTTTGGAAAAATTCAGTGCTCCCTTCAACATCAGCCGTGGAGTTTCGAAACCGGGATCATTTATGTACACTAAACCTATATGAATTTTTCCCTCATTCCGAATACTCGACCGATTGAAAGGAATGGGGTCTTGCTCAATTAAATCAACTTTAAACCCACGATTTGCAAGTTCCAATGCCGTGCAGCATCCCTGGATCCCTGCACCCAGAATAACCACTTTTTGTTTTATCACAGGTTAATATCTAACCAACTTTTGTTTTATTAAATAAGAATTCACCTGTCACAAATATTACTGCCATTTCCAGATTAATCAAATGATCCGAAAAAAGAATTAGTCGGATTACTCTATTTTTGCTCTCGGACTAAAACCTTCCTCCAAACTCCTAATCTACGAGTGAAGCAGAGATTCCGGCTAGCATTCCGAAGCAGGTGCCTCGGAACGAGTAAAAAAGAATTCTGCCATTTAGGGGACACAGAGATTCTCAAATGTTCTTGAGAATCTCAGAAGAACTATCATTGCAACCACGGTCATCCCCCGAGTTCCCACGACATTCGTCGGGTTCACTTTCCCCCTTCGAAGAGGGAACTATTACTCTTTCCCAAGTACCGAATTCACAATGCTTTTCGCTTCTTCCTGGATTTGCTTGAGATGATCGGTATCCTTGAAACTCTCTGTGTAGATTTTGTAGATATCTTCAGTTCCAGAGGGACGAGCAGCAAACCAACCATTCTCCGTTTCAACTTTCAGTCCACCGATGGGTGCATCATTTCCCGGAGCCCGGGTAATTTTCTTCTGAATCGGTTCACCGGCAAGCGAATCGGCTTTGACCTGGTCAGGGGATAGATCTTTCAAAATCGATTTTTCTTCGAGGGTAGCGGGGGCATCCAGTCGTTCATACACCGGGCTTCCGAACCGGTCCTCCAGTTCTTTGTAGTGCTCATCAGGGCTCTTTCCTGTTTTGGCGGTAATCTCAGCAGACAACAGATCCATGATAATTCCGTCTTTATCGGTAGACCAAACCGTTCCGTCTTTTCTTAAAAAAGATGCCCCGGCACTTTCTTCGCCGCCAAATCCGTAGGAACCGTCTTTCAAACCATTCACAAACCATTTAAATCCAACGGGCACTTCTGCCAGTTTTTTGTTGATCGATTTCGCAACCCGGTCAATCATACTGCTGGAAACAAGTGTTTTTCCAACGGCGGCATCATCACTCCAGCCGGGACGATTTTGAAACAGGTAATTGATGGCCACCGAGAGATAGTGGTTGGGATTCATCAATCCGGTTTTGGTAACAATTCCGTGGCGGTCAAAATCGGTATCGTTTCCGAACGCGATATCATATTTATCCTTCAGCTCAATCAGGCTGGCCATGGCTGATGGAGATGAACAGTCCATTCGAATTTTTCCGTCTTTATCCACCGTCATAAAACTAAATGTGGGATCAACCCGCGGATTCACAACCTCAAGATTCAATCCGTATTTCTCGGCAATCGGTTCCCAATAGGCCACACCGGACCCGCCCATGGGATCCGCTCCGATTTTTAATCCGGATTCGGCGATAACCTCCATATCAACCACATTGTTCAAATCATCCGTGTAGGGTTGAATATAATCGTGCGTTTGTGTGGTGCTTTTCGCCAGGGCCTTTTTGAGAGGGATTCGCCGCACTCCCTGCAGATCGGTCTTCAGGTATTTATTGGCATTGTTCTGAATTTCATTGGTAATCTCCGTGCCTGCCGGTCCGCCATGGGTGGCGTTGTATTTAAAACCGCCGTCTGAAGGAGGATTGTGAGAGGGGGTAATCACCACGCCATCTGCCATATTTTTAGGCTTTGACTTGTCTTTATTCCAGGTCAAAATAGCATGAGAAACGGCTGGCGTTGGCGTATATCCAAAATCTTTCTGGTAGCGAATTTCGATATCATTTGCGGCAAGCACTTCAATTGCTGAGACCATAGCCGGTTCGGAGAGAGCGTGCGTATCCATTCCGATATATAGCGGTCCGCCGATTCCATTTTTGTTTCGGTAATCGGCAACGGCCTGGCTGATGGCCAAAATGTGGTGCTCGTTAAAGGTTGAATCCAACGCTGTTCCACGATGGCCGGACGTTCCAAACGAGATGGCGTGCTTGGGATTACCACTATCCGGAATCTGGCTGTAATATGATGTAATCAGCCGCGGTATATTTTCGAGAATACTGTAAGGTGCCCGTTTTCCTGCAAGTTCGTGATTCGCCAAAATGATCCTCCCGTTTATTAAATCAGTTCAAGGTATAAGATTTTGTTCTAACCGAAAATGATTGATAATACTTAAAATGGCAAGTGAACTAACTGATCTTAATCTTTTTTTATTGAACAGGATCAAAGAAATGAATGGCTACTAAAACACTAAAACAGAAAAAAATTTTTCTTACTCAAACTCATATTCTTTGCTCATTTCCTCGTTCCACTGCTCTGCTGTGGAACGGAACCTGTCGGAAGCTCTGCTTCCCGAAACTCCACATTGTTTGAACTCGGCACCTTAAATTGGTGGAATGAAGCACCACACCGAGCCTTTTCGCAACAGAGCAGCGGCTGTACTACGAAACAATTTAAAAACCTCACACAAACCTTTTTGTGTTTTCGTGGCGAAAAACTACGGGCAATTCTCTTCAATAATAATACCAAACCCGACTTATCTTATGGTTCGAAAATTCATACACAGCCAGCGATGATTGCGACCTGTCTACTCCCCAGCGAGCTGTTTCAGTAAATGAGATACAATTACCCACCTCATTGATATCACTGATTTCTGAAGATACAGTAGGAAGATCTTGAAAATAATTGGTCAGCCAGTTTCGAAGGTTTTCTTTTCCATTGATATCAATAGTCATAGTATCGGAGGTTACGGTGTACATCCGAATATCATCCGAGACCATTTCCACAACATGTTCTATTTCATGTTGATTGTACGCTTCAAAATAATCCCGAAGCATCTTTTGATTGTTATCCGTTTGAGCCTTGATCTCAAAAGAAATGAGTGCAAGAAGAATCAAAAACAGGAATTTTTTCATACGAACGTGGCTATCTCTTCCAGTGGTTTCTTTGTGATATCCGGGACTTTCGCATTCTCTGCCGGGTAACCGGTGACCAAAATTAGATACGCTCTTTCGTTTGATGGACGATCCAAAATCTCATTCAGAAACTTCATTGGGTTGGGAGTATGCGTTAATGTAGCCAAACCGGAACGATGCAGCGCGGTAATCAACATTCCTGTGGCAATGCCAACCGACTCTTTCACATAATAGTGTTGAATTTTTTCGCCACTTTCGGTCAGTTCATAATTTTTAGAAAAGATCACAATCAGATATGGAGCTGTTTCCAAGTAGGGTTTGTGTTCATCCGTTCCCAGATGTTCCAAAGCTTTCAACCATTCTTTAGGAGCTTTTTCATTGTAAAACTCCTTCTCTGCTTTCTCCGCTTCAAACCGGATTTCCTTTTTCACATCCGGATCAGAAACCACTACAAAATGCCACGGTTGAAGGTTAGCGCCATTCGGTGCCGTACCCGCCGCTTTGATAGCATCTTTTATAACTTGAACAGGAACCTGCCGATCTGAAAAATCACGAATAGTTCGGCGTCGTTTAATATCCTTATAAAATTCTGCAGCTCGTTTCTTCATCTCTTCGGGCGGATATTCGTGAAAATCGGGGAGCGGGATAAAATCAGGTGAAGACATGTTTTGCTTAGTTGAAACTTTAATTTTCTGTTTTACTTGAATAAGAATAGGTGTCTCTGGAGTGATTGTAAACCTTTTCTTGAGGGAATTGGCTCCTGTTCGATTAAGATCCGCGAAGTCTTCAGAACTTCGCGGATCTCAGCTGCCAATAAACAAACTCGGATCGAGATTATAAAACGATTTGAGAGCATCGTAAAGTTTAGGAAACTCCTCATACAGTTTATGGGGCTTCAGGAAAAAGGCTTCTGTGGCCACCGCAAACAGTTCTGCAGGATGGCTTGCACCATACGGATCCAACACACAAGGAGATCGCCGGCGGCTCTTTCGTTCTAACGTACGAAATGCATCAGCCAGGATTCGTGTCCATTCATCATCCCGGAAAATTTCTCCGTCTTCACCAATACCGGCCGTCAATCCGTAATGGTCGTCGAGTTGATGGGCAAACTCATGAAATATAAGATTCTCACCTGATGATTGGTCTCCGATGTTATCCTGAATGTCATCCCATGAAAGTACAATATTCCCTAAATCCCATGACTCTCCTTTGCGTGCCTGGCTTCCCTCACTGACAATCCCGCCTTCACTCTCCTCCCGAACCGGTGCCACATAATCATCCGGATAAACGAGAATGGTTTGCAAATCGGGATAATATCCGGCCGACTCACCCAACAGGAGAATACAGGCATAGGCAGAAATAATCACCTTCTTCTCTTCTGTCATCTCCAGGCCGCTGCATCCTTCAAATAACTTCTCATCCATAAAAATTGCGATGTGATTACGAAGCGCCTGCTTCAGACCATCGGGAAGTTGCCTGTAATAGGACACACGCGAATCAAGTATTCGTTGCCATGATTCTGGGAATGATTGGTACAGCAGCCATTTTCTTCTAAGAAAGCGGAATATTGGCATAATAGTGCTACATGAAAATTGAATTCAACAGATTATATAGAAACAGATGGTGTGAATTTCTCTTTCTAACTCAAAAATAATTCAGTGCAACCTATTGTACACTATTTAAAACAGTCGTAATTTTTATTTCAAATGCCGTTCTGACGTTTGCATCCGCATTCAACTCCAACAACATTATCAGAAAAGAGGGAATTTTAAACACCGTCACAGCTTATCGAAGATATCCTTTTAAGAGCGACTCGAACGGAAAAAAGCCTTTTATAACACTATGAACGCTCAGGGAAGTCTCAAGGGTTCAATCTCTGCGGAACCTGTCAATTTTGGATTGGATCCAATCACCATGCGTTTCAAGTCTCCGAAACTTGAGATGAGATACAAAATAAGTTACGCAGAACGATCACTTTTTGTAGCCCGTGTAGCCATGTTATTTGGCGGTTTTCAGTACCTGTTGTTTGCGGTATTGGATCTTATGCTGGGTAACATCATTACAACCGGGATGTTTATTGACCTGATGATCATCCGGGTTTCTGTTTTTGCGGTAATTCTGCTGGTTTTTATGTGGAGTTTTAAAAAAAGCTTCAAAAAACATATGCAACTTTGCATCAGCATTGTTCCACTTGTGGCCGGGCTTGGTCTTTCATTCATGATTTTACACCTGCAAAGTAATGAGACCTACAATCAATATTATGTGGGATATATTCTCATTTTTATCTATGTGCATGTACTTCTGAAACTTCGTTTTGTATATGCCACAGCAGTTAGCTGGGCTATCTTTTTTCTGTTTGTTTATGCCTCATTGAGCATTGAAGCTACGTATGCTTTTGTGATTAACAGCAGTTTCTTTTTGATCTCGGCCCAGTTATGCGGAATGGTAGCCAGCTACCTCCTGGAATATTACGACCGTACGGTTTTCACCCAAAAAATGGCTCTCGATCATCGTCAGCGGCAACTGAAAGAAAAAGTGACCCGAAAAACCGAGGAGTTGAATGAAATGCGAAATATTCAGCTTACACTTCTTCCGGAACGCCCTCCCTGTTATCCCGATTTTGATATTTCCGCCTGTATGAAAACGGCATCAGAGGTGGGAGGGGATTTTTATGATTTCAAACTCAGTAAAGACGGTACGCTTACCTTTGCCATTGCCGATGCTACCGGTCACGGGGCAAAGGCCGGGCTGATGGTCACTGCAGCAAAAATCCTTTTTACGTTATTCAGCCGGCAAAAGAATCTTCCCGATACACTTACACGGTTTTCAAAAATCATCAAATCCACCGGGCTCCGGCAGCTTTACATTTCCATGGCTCTCGGCCGTTTGAAGAACAATCGCCTTGAACTGGCTGGTGCCGGAATGCCTTCTGCATTGCACTGGGATGAAAGTGAGAAACAGATCCATGAAATTCCACTAAAAGGAATGCCATTGGGTTCGGTAACAACCTATCCCTATACCAATGTTGAGGCCACTCTTGATTCCGGCGATTTCCTGTTTTTGATGAGTGACGGGCTGCCTGAAGTTGCAAATGGCTCCGGAGAGATGCTTGGTTACGATATGCCGAGAAAAATATTAGAGCAGCATGCGCATCAAACCGCCGGTGATCTGATCAAATCTTTTGAAGGTGAAATTGAAAAATACACCAATGGTTTTCCTCTGAAAGATGATATCACTATGGTAGCCATCAAACGAAATTAATCTGCCGCTCATCAACGGTTTCAGAAAGAACAGCTTATTGCTGCCCAGATGCAGGAAAACCAATGAAGAAGGGGCATTTTCGAAATGATCTCTTTTTCATATCTGTTTATAAATTGAAGAGAAAGAAGAAAGTTTGGATTCAAAAAAACGGAGTCGATTATGCAGATAACAGACTCATATCAGGAGATTATTGAAACGCTCGATTTTATTAATAGTGAAGAGGAAGCGCGAAGGGCCACAAAAGCCGTTCTTGGAATTATTGCCAGTTCGCTGAGCGACCAGGAAGCGCGTGAATTTGCCGCACAATTGCCGGATTATCTGGGTTATGAAACACTTCGCGGCACTCCCCAGGAAAGAGATAACATTCTGCCAAATGAGTGCATCGACATCCTGCAGGATGAATTTAATCTGGACGAAGATAACGCAAGGGCGCTTCTGAACCAGGTTGTAGAAATAACGATCCGGGAAGCCAAAGGAGAAGTAAGCGATGTCATCAAAGATCTGGATGACAAATGGAAAGAAGTTTTTGATGAATCTCCGACGTACTAAATGCCGGAGGATGATTTATCCCACCATATCCTTTAATTCAAGAGCGTTCTGTGGAGCGAAACCTTGTTCGTCATTATCAAAATATAGATATACATCTTTGCCCTGATCTCTCTATTCATGGATGCGATCTGTCCACCACGCTAATTGATCATGGTTGTATTTCCCTTGATACTTTTGATCGGATGGGCCATGAAGACGAACATAAACAAAATCAGCTGTCACTTTCAGCGGGGTTTGATATCCGGCCAGATCATAAATGCAGAATGCCGCGTTCTTCTCTTCTAAAATGGAGAATGCTGTATCGTTGATCCAGCTTACATCCCGAAATTCGAAGGTTGAAATCAGCTCCTCAGGCAGCAGATCCAAAAAATTTCTCAGCCGGTCTTCATTAAAATTCCAGTTAGGCGGTAACTGAAATAAAACCGGTTTTAGTTTTTTACCAAATGATTGAAGCACCTCCAACATATTTTCCAAGCTCTTCTTCGGTTCTTTAAGCTTTTTCATATGGGTGATGTAGCGATTGGCCTTCGCCGAAAATACAAAATGATCCGGTACGCCGTTTTTCCAGTTTTCAATCGTCCCCGGGTTGGGAAGATTGTAAAATGTGTTATTCACCTCAACGGTATCAAATTGACCCCGATAATGCTCCAGCCATTGTTCTTTGGGCAGATCTTCGGGATAAAACGGCCCACTCCAGTGATCGTAATTCCACCCGGATGTACCTATGTGTGTGTTTGTCATCTCAATGAATATTCTTCAATTAGTAACTCGTATTTACTTGTTTTTCTCTTTTTCAAGAATTCTTTCAATCCGATCTCTTGTAATCGTGATGATCGGATCGGCGGTATTGCTCGTTTCATCTTCAAGTTGAGAGATCATCCGTTCGCCGAGATTATCATAAATTTCCTTCCAAAACTGGTACCTGTCTTTTCTGCCGATTTCTCTGTCCAGTAGTTTTTGATGAGCATTATGAATAACCTCGTCCGCCTCTTCATCCCTCTTACAAATCTTCAGGGTTGTGAGCACTTCATTTTTCAAATCATCCAAACTCATATCGCAACTCCCCGGATTTTTATTCGCTGGTCTGTTTCTTTCTATGTAGACAACAGAAATTAAGTTCCGATGGTTTGAGGGAAATGATGAAAGGGTGTCTCTCTGTGAACAATAAAAGAATAGTGAAGTGCAGAGTAATCCTCTCTTGAGAGGCGATAGAACTAATCCAGAGATTGATGAGGGGGTGGGGAATGTAATAATGTCTCAGCTCGAGCTTCGCTGGACTTTGCGGGTAGAGCAATACAACTTCTTTGTTTTCAGAGGAGATCATTTAAACGAGTTAACACACCCCTAAATCCCCTCTCGAGGGGGATTTTTATAATCAATAGACCTCGAGGAACATTCTCTCGCCGGCTTTTACTTTTTTCTTGAGTTGATCAGCGGTCCAGTCCATAGGGTCCACTCCCTGAACATCCTCCTTCAACTCCAGGTAATCATACAATCCCATCATTGCTAAAATGCGGAATATTCCTGTTTCCATGCCTTCCAATCCGCAGACATAAATTAGAGTATTGTCTTTTTCAAGGATCGGGTACATCAATGCTTTTTGGTCGAGCATAGAATATTGTACGTACGGTTTGGTTCCATCCGGCCGGGGATCTTCCCGTGAGACCGATTTCAGGTAGTGAAAATTTTTATGCTTTTCGGCGAGCTCGTCAAACAAGGGTCTGTAGAGCAAATCCGTTCGATAGGGGCATCCAAAAGAGAGAACCACATCATTCGTCATTCCGGATCGCATCAAATCCAAAGCCATTCCGCGAAAGGGAGCGATACCGGTTCCCGTTGCCATAAAAATGTAATTGTACTCTTCGGGATTTTCCGGAAGGATGAATCGTTTCCCGCTGGGGCCGGTCATCCGCAGTTTGTCACCGGCTTTTTTGTTGCATAGAAAGTTAGAGCATACTCCTAAAAATAGATTCTGGCTTTCCCAATGTTCGTCAATAACGCGCTTAACAGTGGTTGCGTAGATTTTACCGTCGCCATTTTCTCCACTGGTAGGTGAGCATGTAGAATAGAGCCGCAATTTATGATCCCGCCCATTTTCATCTTTTCCATCAGCCAACACGCCCACAGCCTGCCCCGGAACAATACTGTTTTCAAGCAGCGTACCAGATACATCAAACTCAATATGTCTCACAAAATTGGGACTGGCGGCATCTGTGCAAATCTCACTTTTTGTGATGGGGACCTCCACAGGGTTGTTTGGTTTGTAATGAAACATCTCAACTTCCGGAAGGCGTAAAACTGTATCAGACAGATCGGGCATAGTGTTCTGAAATTCGTTTCATGTTTGGCGTATCGACAGATTCTCAAATATCTCTCTTCAAAGAATGATTTTTTATTCAATTTTAAAACTCTCTTTGACTACTTTTTTTGATACTCCTGCTTAAGTGATAACCACAGAGGCACAAAGAAAGGAAAAACCGTAGTATTTACTTTGATCTGCTTATGCCTCTGCGGTAAAACACTTTTTACTCGAACTCAACAACATCAGCCCGAACGGTCACTTTCACCTGAGTGTATAAAATTAAATTCAGGATATCGGCATCATATCGAACATTGGCGAGCGCAAGTGTTCCATCTTCCACCTCACCATGTTCAGCTTCGTAATTTGCCCAGAGGTTTTCGAGGGCATCTGCGTATAGCATGGAAGTACCATCTACCCGGGCAAGAGCCAAAGTATTTGCTGTGAGGCCTGTGGAATAACTCAATCCCAGAATGTAACCCGCCTGAGATTCACCGGTTACGTTGGTTGCGGAAATGGTGTAATTTCCTTCTTCAAGATTTACTGATGTTTGATTTAGGGAAAGGAATGCGCCGGAGTTCGTACAACCTGTCAACAGCAGCGCTCCCAAGATTGATAGAATTATGATTCGTCTCATGATTTTAAGGTTTAGTTATTGGATGAGTATTTTAATAATAAATAGAACTACAACTATCAGCTATAGGGAAAATGCTGATCGATTTACTTTTTAGATAAAATTTCTAAAGAAAGTTACATTTTTTTTGTACTTATTAGAGATTGTATGCGCATTACTTTTCCGCTACCATAACTTACGTATTCGATTAAATTATTATGTCTTTGTTAAATAAAACCAGACTTACTTTCATCTCTTTTATTTCCCTTTTAATTATGGCATCACCATTATTTGCTCAGATCGATTCTTCCAAAACCCTGGCCGAACAGCTTGGTTACCCGTCTGATGCACGGCTTTTGATTATTCATGCGGATGATCTGGGTGTTGCCCATTCCAAAAACGCAGCAGCTATCTCTGCATGGGAACAGAATGGAATCAACTCTGCATCTATTATGGTTCCCACTCCCTGGTTTCCCGAGATTGCGCATTATGCCAACAATAACCCTGACTTTGATCTGGGTCTTCATCTCACGCTGACCTCGGAGTGGCAATATTACAAGTGGAATGGAGTATTACCATCTAACGAAATTTCAACCCTGGTTACGGACAAAGATTACCTTTACCCAACAGTGGCAGAGGTAGTGGAACATGCCGATCCCGCTGAAATCGAAAAAGAGATTCGGGCACAGGTGGAACGAGCGCTGGATTTTGGACTAAATCCTACACATTTGGACAGCCATATGGGAACCCTCTTTGCTCACCCCGATTTTTTTGAAGCCTACCTGAGAGTGGGACAGGAATACAAAATTCCCATTTTGGTTCCCGATAGTTGGCTTCAAAACGCTATGTTTTCTGATGATGAAGCCCGGGATCGAATTGTTCAACTTGCAAATGAATACCCGGTTCATGTACAACAGGTAATCATGTTGGATTCAAGTATACCCGAAAGCGAATGGTTTGAAACGTACGACAATGCTATTAAAAATCTGGAGCCCGGTTTAAATGAAATCCTTCTTCACCCCGGTTACGACAATGCCGAAATGCAGGCGATGACCCGAAATTACTACCACAATTTTGAGGCGGCCTGGCGTCAGCGCGATTACGATTATTTTACAAGCCAGCGTTTGAAGGATTTGCTCGAAGAAGAGAACATCCAATTGGTTACCTGGCGAGAGATTAAAGAGTTGATGTATCCTGAATAAAAACTTGTTCAATCAACCGTAGAAACCGAAAATCCCGCTTCTTCCTTTCCGGCTGGATAGAGGCAAATTTTGCCGGACTCAGTTGTTATAATCTGTGCTTCTTCAAGATCGGGCTGAACGGTAGTTGCCCCCACTGTAATCAACGCTTTTGCTACATTATCTTCATTTATTCCCACAACTGTAGCTCCCGCCGCTGAAGCCGATTGCACACCGCTTACGGAATCTTCAAACACAATGATTTTCTGAGGATTCACATCTAACTTTTTTGCCGCAAGTAAATAGCATTCCGGGTCAGGTTTCCCGTTTTCCACAAGATTCGCAGTAACCATCACTTCAAACGGTGATGGAATGCTCAATCCTGCCAGCATTCTATCCACTTTTCCGGGCAGCGCGCTGGTTACCAATCCAATTCTAATTCCGTTTTCAGTGCACTGTTTTAATAGCTGTTCTATGCCGGGAATCATCGGGTAGCTTTCAATGGAGGCATCATACTCTCCACATTCTTTGATAATTTTTTCGCGCGTCTCTTTGGGCAAATCTGCAAACAGATCATTCACTGTGGGGCGTGCAGGGCGGCCGTGAAATCGTTCTTCCCTTTCTTCTTCCGGAATTTCAATACCATACTGATCCAGCTTTTGAAGCCAAAACTCCTCAACATGATCTTTACTGTTGATTATGACGCCGTCCATATCAAAAATAATGGCCTCGTATGGACTGCTATTGTATTTCATTATGTGCCCTTTTTTTCTAGTTCATACAGTTCGATTCAAACATACTGTATCTGCTTTTATGAAACCGTTAAAACAAATCATAATTCAGAAAGAGTCCATAAAATATTTAATCTTCCGGATACCGACTATAAAGATGGGCTGAACGAAATCGCCTAAAATGGTTTGTATAAAAAAAACCGGTTGACTCTCAATTGAATCAACCGGTTCGCAGATCAAAAAACATCTATTCTGCCGGGGGTGTTAGCAAATGATCAATTACGTGGACCATACCGTTTTGACCTTCGATATCAGCCAGTTTAATGCTGGCAGTGCCATTGATGATAATTTCATCGCCATTTCTGGTGATCGTCAACTCCTCGCCCTGCCAAGTTGTGTAGGTTTGATTGTGTTGTAGTTCTGAAGCTGAGATTTTTTCCAGCAAAACATGGTATTTCAGAATATTTGCCAATTCGTCCTCATCCAGGGGCAACTCGTTAATGCCACCGGAATTATTTCTCGGCATAAAGATGGTGAACTGTTCATCTGCATTATTATCGCTGTTGTATAGACGGCCGGTCATTTTTGCTGTGGCCAGCGCGGAACGAACGGTCGTTAAATAGTACCGTTTATACGTCATCGTTAAAATATCCTGTAATTCATCAGGCACCATGATGGATTCCATGAAGTAAATGGTTCCGTTGGATGATTCGACGATTTTTTCATCCAATTGAGTCAGATGCATACCGTTAAAAACATACTCTCCGGCTGCATGCATGGTAAGGTAAAGAGAATCGCCCATCATGGTTTCTAAAGCCATTTGTGTTTGCGGACCGATGCCGGAAAGATCCTGCGGAACCATGCTATACTTCCACAACTTAATGAACTGATCTTCTGTTAATTCCATCTCTATCCATTGTTCAATATCCTCAGCCAAAATCATAGGAGGAACCATAAATGAAAGGGGAGTTTCTTCGGCCAGCATTGTCAATAGATTCAGCTCTTCCAACTGATCGTACAGTCCGGCCCATTCATATCTTTTCTTTAGATTTTGGGCAATGGTGCCATATGCATCGGGAATCAAAATCTCATCAATTTTATGAATGACCCCGTTGGTTGCATCCACATTTTTTGATGTTACCGCCGCAGTGTTATTTACGATGGCGCCGGTTGTTTCAACTGTAATAAAAAGCGGATCTCCCAAGAACGATTCCAGGGTTTCGTTGTACACATCATTTTCGATACGGTTTTCATCTTCAGAAAGGTGGTATTTAAGAAACTCCACTTTTTGAGCCTGGGTTAAACTTTCGATAAATCCCTCCGGCAGCTTGGCAAATGCCGCATTGCTGGGTGCAAAAAAGGTAAAAATCATGTTCCCCGTTAATGTATTCTGGAGGGATGCGTCCTCAATCAGGTCCACCAAATCGGAAAAGTCCGCATCGTCTTGGAGGGCTTCAAAAAGGTTTGCATCTTCCAAGGGCGGTGTAACGCTATTGTTTTCATCTTTACATCCCTGGAGGAATAGTAGAATAAAAAGTGATATAGTAAACAGTACACCATACCCCTGTGTAGTTATTTTTTTATAGATCTTCATGTTGGTTAGTAATTGATGCTAATAACAAAGGAGCTTTGTTATTCTCTTGTGCTAAGGTGTGCAACTCTCAACTTATGGGACATCTTTTACGATGTTTAAAAAAAGATGTTAGTACCCGGATAAAAAATTTTTTGGGTTATAATTTCAACCTGATACTACATTTATAAAGTTTCTGATCTCATTATCTTTTAGCTCTCTTTCTTACATGTGCAGGGTGTTCAATTTCTCCCAGTACATCCACCACGTGATGCTGATGAAATACATTAATCAAAAATAGGAAGGCCCATGTGGCCATGAAGGAGAAGAATACACCATCACCAAGGCCTGTGTTTAATCCAATGATGCCAATAAGAATGGCGCCAACTACTCCCCAGAATACATTGGCTTCCACAGAAACTCCCTCCTTTCCAATAATGAGTCCAAACACAAAACCCGCCAATGCTCCAACCGAAGCATACCAATAAATAAGTGTTAATGTCAGATTTTCCATCGTTGTCCTCGTTTTTAATTTTAAAATGTCAGTGATAATGAAGATTCTTTTTGAGAGTTCGAATCACATTTTGTGTCTCAAACAATTTATACACCTCGTTATCACTTACTTGCTCAAAGGATTCATAAACCTGCGATACAGCCCTGAAATCATAGGGAGTTTCCAGAATTATCACATCATCCACTTTTTGTGTGAGTTTCCGCTTCATTCCATCACTTGATACGGGCGCCGCAACCACAATTCTTTCAGGATTTTGTTTTTGGCACATCTCAATAGAAGCCATCAATGTTGAGCCGGTGGCAATTCCATCATCCACAAGAATTACAACCCTGTTGTTGAGACTTGGCAATTGTTTATTCCCTCGATAGACTTTTTTCCGTCGTTTAATCTCTTCTTCTTCAATTTTTATGACGGTATCCATTTCCATCTTACCTAATTTTCTAGTAGATGACGGCTGTAAAACAAAGCTACCGTCTTCTGCTATGGTACCAAACGCTGCTTCGGGATTCATCAAATATCCCAATTTTCTGACTATAATCACTGAAAACTCACAACCAAGAGTGTTGGCAACTTCATAACCTACCACAACTCCGCCACGAGGAATTGCCATGACTATAGGATTTTTTGATTTATAACCTGATAAAGCGTCCGCAAGCTTTTTACCTGCATCTTTTCTGTTTAAAAACATGAGTCCGGTTCTTTTTAGGAAAGATGTTCCCAGGCCAACCAATTCGGATGCCCGTTTGCATCCCGAAGCCTGAACAACTTATTTCCAAGTTTCAACTCCTGAGCAATGATTACGGTTTTGTGATTCAAAACCACTCGTGATCCTTTAACAGTCAGAATATCCCCCTTTTTAAATTTTTCGCGTTGCATATTCATGTACCAAACAGGACCGAGATGAATGGGTATCAGTTGTTCATCTGATTGCAAAAGCAACTCCATACCTTTGCTTTCGCTGTTATCTTTTCCCGAAAATTTGATGTCGGCAATTTTCCCAGTTACTTCTTCTACAGTTTCCTTATCAAAATCTCTGTGGTAAGCTTTGTAGCGGTTTCTGTATTGATATCCTGCAAGTGCAACTCCTGCTAACGTAACCAGTGCAGCACCCCCTGCGATAACTTCATTTTTTACATTCATAATTCCCTCCATTCTTTTATGACCCTCTATAAAAAAGTGCCGAAAAACGGTAAAAAATACCCTAATTGTTTCCCGATTTTGTCGTAAACCAATATTGATCTGCATTGTAGGTAAAAGGATTACAAAAGCATTAAAAAATATTCACATTTATTAATAGACCGATACTTACATGAGGATTGCTCATTTTTTCTGACGTTAGATTTATATACTTGAATAACCACCTATTACCATCATGATCACTCAAAACATTCATATTCCGATTGAAGATGACCAAATAAAATCAACTGTCTTTTCACCAAAGGACTCAACCGTTCTTGTACTTGTTACACATGAACCGGGGAGTGGCCGTTTTAACCATCGCAACAAACAATTTGTCAACCAACTATACAGCGCGGGCCTCGCAACATTACTTTTAGATTGGGATAAGATTAAACAGCTGGAAGAGCAGAGCGGAGGTTTTAACCCATTAAAGATGGCAAAAAAAATTGCCTTGATTACTTCCTGGCTCAAAAAACAACCATTTTTCCAATATCTGTCCACAGTGCTTTACGGTTCAAGTATCGGGGCGGCTTCAGCTTTAATTGCAGCATCAGAGTTGGAAGATTCTGTTCAGGCAGTCATTAGTCGAAATGGCCGGCTGGAACTTGCCGAACAGTATCTGGAAAAAGTAAAAACACCCACACTTGTAGCAGTCGGGAAAAAGGACCATAGTTTGCTTGAATCAAATAAAAAAGCTTTTGACAAGCTTTCTTGTCCGAAAAAGCTTGTAATATTATCTGGTATTTGTCCATTCTTTGAAGAGCCTAACAAAGTGGAACAATTGGGGAAAATGGTTATTGATTGGATAAATGAACATTCATTACGGCCTACAGACTCTTCTCAAGAATTAAATCATCAGTATTCATAAAGAAGCTCAGTGCCCAATAGGCGACAGTTGTGATCAGCCTACAACAAGGAGATCATCTCTCGTTATTTTTAGCCTGCATTCGCTGGGTCTGGTTAAGCGGCTACAGCGATCGAAATTGTTTCTAAAACTCTTCTTTAAAAAAGATCAACGATTTTTTTTTGCCTCAATTAAAAGGGTGTCCGCCCAATAGCTGAACACCCTTTTTCCTCCGCTTCTGCTGTTGAAGCATCTCTTCTAGTCCAAAACAAACGTCACTTTTACGTTTACTCTGTATTTTTCAATACTATTCCCATCAACAATACCCTGAATATTTTCTACATAAACGCTCTTTAGATTGTGCACGGTTTTGGAGGCCTCAATTACAGCATTTTCAACCGCCTCTTCCATCGTTGCTCCCTCTGCAATCACTTCTATTACTTTTGCTAATGACATCCTTTAACCTCATGTTTTTTATTGCTCTTGTTTTCTATTTTGTGCGTTACCAAACTGTTCTGTTTCGAAGCTCACTTTCCCAAAGCTTTACGATATTCTTTGGCATAGACTGTTTCACATCTTCCAACTCCCCGACACTGAGGTGTTCATACAGAACCTTCAGAACGGCACTAAACGCTTCCTCGGGCGACAATTCATTAGACGGCCCCATATCTTTCCGAATGCGAATTAAAAATTGACCGGCGTTCATTTTTATTTTTTGGGCTGATGGCCTGTAGCCTTCAAAGTAATAGCCCCGAAGCAACACCGGAAGTTGAGCAGAAAGATGAAAAGCTTCCTCAATCGTGGTTCGATCTCTTATAGCATGCAAAACCGAGCGCAATGCACTAAAAGCCCAATCTGCTCTTTCGGGGCAAGTTGTTCTTTCTGCAACATCGTAAACCCACATTAATGCCTCTTTACACTGCTTATCAAAATTAAGTTCTGCATTCATGTTCCCTCCCTTTATTCCCTAATCTCATATAATAATTTATAATCGTTTTTTATTTGTTGTAGGCTCTAGTATTCCAATGATGTAGTCCATTTTCTCCCCTTCAAATAAGGGATCAGATTACAGATTCGGCAGAATTCTCCTTTTTTCATTCATGATCTGATCTCTGCAGTTGCCATACCATATTAATGCTTAACCACAGGTCAAAGACTCGGGTTTTCCCTACAACTACAATCGCGAAATTTCTATAAAGGCGGTGGAAACAGTAGCAGGAAAAAACATCCATTATCTACCTACCTTTTAAAAGCGACACAGGATGAGAGGTGTGATTTATGAAATCAGAAATTCAGCAAATAAAGATAAAACTGGACGTTCCCAAAAAGGTGATTGAATACTTTCAACTGGAACAACAATGGGAAAACGAAGGGGGCGCTGTCCCTCGTAATCAGGAGGCAGAACTCGAGCAAGATTTACAGGTGCCGTTAAAGCCCGGCCTGTGTTATTACGTGATGGATGGCCGGTTTGAAGTTGAAGATGGATACCTGTTTTATATTGCCGACCTTCATCGAGATGAAACAGATTGACCACTAAAATCTCAAAAATCATAGAGAGATATTCATGTTCGAAAAGCTGTTCCAGCACCTTCGTCCGGCACTTTCTGCTGCTCAAAATCACGCCGGTCTTGTAATGTTTGCCGGCTTGATTCTGGCCATTATCGGACTAACCCTTGCAAGACAGCTCAGCATTGACTCGGATTTTTCAAAACTTATCCCCGAATCCTACCCGAGTGTGCAGGGCCTGGAAAAATTGAAAGAACAGGTCGGCTCAACGAATGAGGTTGCTTTAGTAATTGAAAGCTCTTCTTTTGAAACCAATAAAGAATTTGCCGAACGTCTGATTCCAGAAGCCTTGAGGCTCGGGAACCGAATGGACGGCGAGCCCTATTTCAATAGGGTAGAGTACCGCAAAGAGACTTCATTCCTTGAAAATAATGCCCTCTATTTTGCAACAGACGAAGAACTAAATACCCTCGAACAGTTCCTGGATGATAAAATTGAAGAAGCCCGTCTCGAAGCAAATCCCTTTTATTTCGATCTGGATTTTGGTGATGATGAAAATGAAAGCTCTACTGACTCTCTCGGCCGTGTACTTGAAGATACCTATAATGATCTGATCGGAAAGGAGTATCCCATCTCGCCGGACTCTCTAACAATGGCTTTAAGATTTCATCCGGCCGGCTCACAGACAAACATCCAATATATAGAAGAGCTTTACAGCGATCTGCAATCTCTGGCCGACAGTTTAGTACTTGCTATGGATGCTCCAGACATCAAGATCACGCTGGCTGGTCGCCTCATCCGAACCCTCATTGAAGTGGAAAGTATTTATAGCGATGTGCAAAATTCATTCTCGGCAGGTGTCATAATGCTTTTGTTATTGGTAACAGCCTATTTCTTTTACAAAAACTATATGGCACGCACCGGCGGCAGTTGGTCTCCCGGTGTTTTTTTATCCGAATTTATGCGAATCCCGGTCACCGCTTTAATCATGGCCGTACCTCTGGCATTCAGCCTTTGCTGGACCTTTGGAATTACATGGATGTTATTTGATACGCTGAACATCATGACATCAACTCTCTTCCTTTTGCTGTTTGGAATGGGCATCGATTTCGGAATCCATTTCTACGCCCGATACATCGAAGAGAGAGGTGAAGGGCATACAGTTTCAAACGCCATTGATACCACTTTTACGACTACAGGACAGGCCATCACGGCTGTTGGCATTACCACTTCGGCGGCCTTTTTTATTCTGATGCTGGCAGACTTTAAGGGGTTTAGTGAATTTGGCTTCATAGCCGGGCTGGGAATTCTGTTTGCCATTATTGCAATGATATTTGTTATGCCTGCTTTTATCATTCTGCTTGAACACTACGGAATTTTAAAAACAGCGTCTGACTACGTTCAAAAAAAATATCAACCCGGCGAGGTCACCTCAACTCATCCATCCGCGAAATCGCTAATGGTCACAATAGTTTTACTGATTTCGGGAGTACTCACCTTCTTTTCCGTTTGGTATTCCGGTAAAATCTCTTTTGAGTACGACTTTGCAGAACTCGAACCCCGGTATGAATCTTACAGTGCTCTACAGGCGGAAGCCAGGAAAGTATACAGCGACCGACAAACCCGGAACGCAGCTTATGTAATTGCAGACACTCCGGATGATGCCGTCCAGGTTCGTGCCGTTCTTTCCGAGAGAATTGCATCCGACACACTATCGCCAACAATCCGATCTGTTGAAATACTCCAGGATCGGTATCCTTTTACAAACCCCAAGCAGCAACAAAAGCTGGACCGTATTGCCGGAATTCGCCAGAAACTGAGGGATCCGTTTATTCGGAGTGACAGATCCGATCAGCTTGAACGGCTCAGAAAAGCGGCTTCAACCGAAATGCCCATTCAGCTCAGTCAGGTACCTGAGTTTTTGCTGGAGCCATTTACAGCAAACGACGGAACTGTTGGAAACCTGGTGATTATTTATCCATCAGTTGGCTTGGCCGACGGACGAAATTCTATGGATTTTTCGGATGACCTCTCGGATATTCGTATCCCAAACGGGCAGGTGTACACGGCCGCCTCATCCTCAATTGTAGCGTCTGATATGCTACGCCTGATGCTGGAAGAAGCCCCGGTGATGATCGCTCTCACCCTCACGTTCATCATCTTCATCAAACTGGTAATCTTTCAGAGCTTTAAATGGGCGGGCCTTGCGCTGATACCGTTAGTGATCAGCTTTTTATGGCTCTTTGGGTTGATGGAAATAGCGGCCTGGAAGATTAATTTCTACAACATTGTGGTGCTTCCAACCATTCTCGGCATTGGTGATGACAGCAGTATTCATATGATTCACAGGTACATTGAAGAGGGAAAAGGTTCCATATATAAAGTGGTTCGGTCCACAGGTGAACATATCACCATAAGCGCATTAACTACCATGCTTGGATTTGCTGGCCTGCTTTTTTCGTCCCATCCTGGAATGAGATCCATCGGAGAACTGGCGGTAGCGGGCATCGGGTTGATGTTATTCAACTCCCTTGTTCTGCTTCCCGCACTCCTTCATTTGATTGAACAGTTGAAAAAAATTCCGAGAACTAAACATGAACACATTAAAATTTCTTGATACTTCAAATCAAAAATCTCCTACAAGAGGATCTTAACAATACTTACATCCGGAAACACTTCAATAAATTATACTATAAGTGGAAGGTTGTGATAGAGCACAATGAATATCTGCATTACGATGCATTTTTTCAGGAGTCAGAAAAAGCCGCTGGCCCTCTTCGGATCTTTTCCAAAAAAAGGGTTTGGAGATTGTGCTCCGGTCAATATTTGTTTTGGGTGCCAACCTCATTAAGGGGGTATGGATGATTTTAGAGTTTGACAATCTTCTTAACCATCTGCTTTTATATAACAATCTAAAAAAGTGGATGATGAAGATTTTCAAACCAATTAAGAGAGAAAATGGCCTGCATGTGAAGGTATTTAATGCAGGCCTTTTTTTTTATCAATAACAGGATGTAAACCTGTTCATTATTTCATTTTCATCCTTCAAGTTATTTGATATTTCAACCCCTCTTCAGAACGACTTTCGGCATCTTTTACCCTGTGAATCACATCGATCACGCTGTCCGGAACCACCGAAATGGAGTCGATTCCGCACTCTACAAGGAAAGCTGCATATTCAGGATTATCACTGGGTGCCTGACCACAAAATCCTACCGGGGTATTTACCTTATGAGCCCGCTCAATAACCTCACGAATCGCTGTTTTTACAGCTTCATCATTTTCTCTGAACAGGTGGGCCATCTCAACCGAATCCCGGTCTACTCCCAAAATTAACTGAGTCAAATCATTTGAGCCGATCGAAAATCCATCAAACAATTTTGCAAATTTATGTGCCAGAATGTAGTTCGACGGAACTTCACACATCATGTAGATTTGAAGACCTTTTTCACCACGTTTGAGTCCATTGTTGGCCATTACTTTTAGAACCTGGTCCGCCTCATTCAGTGTTCTGCAGAATGGAATCATCACGATTACATTGTCCAGACCAATCTCTTCTCTCACTTTTCTTAAAGCCTTGCATTCCAGCTCGAACCCTTCACGATAGCCTTCACTGTAATATCTCGACGCCCCCCGCCATCCCAGCATGGGATTTTCTTCATGAGGCTCAAAGTGCTGTCCGCCAATCAACCCGGCATATTCGTTAGTTTTAAAGTCACTTGTACGTACAATTACCGGTTTGGTAAATTGAGAAGCCGCAATTTTAGAAATCCCGCTTGCCAGCCGGTCTACAAAATAGAGCTTCATGTCGCTGTATCCGGCGGTGAGTTTCCTGATTTTTCTAAAATCATCCTCGTTGTCAATTCGATCCGGGTGTACCAACGCCATCGGGTGGATTTTTATCTGGTTGCTGATGATAAATTCCATCCGCGCAAGGCCAACTCCTTTCACAGGTAGTTTCCACCATTTAAAAGCCGATTCAGGAGTAGCAAGGTTTAACATCACTTTTGTACGCGGTTCCGGGAGATCGGACAGATCAGTTTCATGGATATTGAATTCAAGCAGACCATCGTATACATAGCCGGTATCTCCTTCAGCACTGGATAGAGTAACCTCCTGTCCGTTTTTAAGAACCTTTGTTGCATTCCCCGTACCCACAACGGCCGGAATACCCAACTCCCTACTTACGATTGCCGCGTGGCAGGTACGTCCGCCGTAATTTGTTACAATTCCCGCCGCGCGTTTCATTGCCGGAACCCAATCCGGTTCGGTCATTTGCGTCACCAAAATGGTATCTTCATCAATATCTTTAAGATCGGTAGCATCGTGAACTACCTTAGCCTTACCGGTTGAAATACTGCTGCCGATGCTCACGCCCTTAACAAGAATTTGGTGTTTTCCGGGTTTGAGTTTATAGGATTTAAAAAAGTCATTTTCTACGGAAGAGTGAATTGTTTCTGGACGGGCTTGCAAAATGTAAAACTTTTGAGTGTTATCCTCTTTTACCCATTCAATATCCATCGCTTTTTTGTAGTGATTTTCTATCGTAAGGCCCCATCGTGCAAGTTTTAGAATTTCATCATCACTGAGAACAAACTTGTCACGCTCCGTAATATCTGTAGGAACAATGATTGTATTTTTTCCTTTGTCGTTCGCATAGATCATTTTAACCTCTTTTGAACCGAGGCTTTTTTCGATAATGGGTTTATAAAAGGCATTTTGAATATGAGGTTTAAAAACATAAAACTGATCCGGATTTATTGTTCCTTTTACCACAGTTTCGCCCAATCCCCAGGCACCCGTTATCACAATCACTTCAGGAAATCCGGTTTCCGTATCCGTGGTGAACATTACTCCCGAGCAGCTTTCATCAGCCCGAACCATCTTTTGTACTCCAATGGAAAGAGCCACTTTCATATGATCGAATCCCATCTTTTCGCGATAGGTAATCGCCCGATCTGTAAATAGCGATGCATAACAATTCTTACAGGCAATTAACAAACTTTCCGGCCCATTTATATTCAAATAGGTTTCCTGCTGACCGGCAAAACTTGCGTGGGGTAGATCCTCTGCAGTAGCGCTGCTTCTTACAGCTACATCAACAGAAAAATCTCCGGTTAGTTTTGAAGCTCCATTTTGATACTTTTTACTTAAGGTTCGGTAAGCGTTCTGAATTCCTTCCGCCAGGGGAGTTGGAAATGTGCTCTTGAGAAATAGTTGCCTGATAATGCGACCTGCCTCTCTAAGTTCTACTTCTCCATTTTGATAGGCTGTAAGGATGGGCTGTATTGAAACTTCCAGCTTGTTGGAGTGAATAAAATCCCAATACGCTTCGGCGGTTGTAGCAAATCCGTCCGGCACTGAAATTCCTTTCTTTGTGAGGTGTCGGATCATCTCACCCAGTGAAGCATTTTTTCCTCCAACAATCGGAATATCCTCCATTCCCATCTCGGAAAACCAAGTTATATAGGGTTTTGACAGCTCATTCATGTTACCCTCCATATGTTAACTTCTCATTCTGCAAATGTTTGTTGCACCCTTCTTCAACCCTTCGAATTCTTTTTTACCTCACTGTATATCCACCGTCAACCAATAATGTATGACCTGTGACAAACGAAGATTCGTCTGATGCAAGCCAAACAACAGCATCAGCAACTTCTTCCGGTCTGCCCAGGCGGGCCATCGGATGGAGTGCCACGGTACTCGCTTTCACCTCTTCATCGGTTGTAATGCCGGCTTTTTCAAGCATGGGAGTCTCGATAAAGGCGGGGGCAATCGCATTCACCCGAATTCCTTTATCAGCATATTCCAATGCGGCCACTTTTGTGAGGCCAATTAAACCATGTTTAGCAGCCGTATATGCCGGTGCATTGACATACCCAACGGTTCCCAGGATGGATGAAACATTTATGATGGATCCTTCGCCATTTTCAAGCATAGCCGGGATTTGGTATTTCATGCAGAGCCACTGACCTTTTAAATTAATATTCATTACCCGGTCCCACTCTTTTTCGGAGTAATCGGCGGTTGTGGCCAACTCTCCGCTTACCCCGGCATTATTACAGGCGATATCTAATTTGCCATATTGGCGAATGGCCTCTTTTATGAGTTGCTTCACCTCTTTTTCTCTTGAAACATCGGCCAGCACGGGTATGGCACGCCCTCCCTGTTTTTCAATCATACCTGCGGTTTTCGTCAATCCTTCTTTGTCAACATCACAAAGTACGAGGGAGGCATCTTTGGCTGAAAACAGGATAGCCACCTCTCTGCCAATTCCGGATGCAGCACCGGTTATGATTGCCACTTTATTGTGTAACATCATTTTTATACCTCTCACATTGATGATTAAAAATGAAAAGCACCGGGACATTTCACGCCCCGGCACAATTGCGTTAGCTTATTTTTATCGCTTTTGGTTCTACAACTTCTGCTTTAGGGATCGAAATTTTAAGCACACCATTTTTAAAGCTTGCGTTAATTCCATCCTCTTTCACTGCCTCTGGGAGTGTAAATGATCGGTAGAAGCTACCTTCAAATCTCTCTTTGCGGATGTAATCTTTTTTCTCTTCAGTTTCTTCCTGTTTACGCTCACCAGTAATGGTAATTCGTCCATCCTGGAAGTTTACTTTGATGTCTTTTTTCTCCATTCCGGGAATATCCATTCTGAGCAGATATTCTTTGTTATCTTCAGAGATGTCGGCACTTGGTGCCCACGATTCCATCAGTTTACCACCATTCTCGCGCATCCATGAGAATGGAACCAAGTCATCAAAGAACTGATCCATCTCTCTTCTCAACAGGTCCACTGTGCTTGTTTTGGGTCTATATTTTGCGAGTTTCATTGTTAATAACCTCTATTGATTTTTAATTCTGCTGAGTTAATCCCCGATTTTGCTACCGGGTCTAACTTCTAAAAGAAAGAAAGGTTTGATCTGAAAACTTGCAATCTGAGCCTGAAGCGAATTGTAATGGATGGCTTGCTTTTTAATTAGGGGATTCCCTTACACTACCTTTTGTATGCGAAAGTTATAATCGGAGAAACTTGCATGGTATGAACTTCTTACTGAGTTTGAATAGGGCATACCCACGTCAGTACTCGTTTTCCACCCATTTCACGGCGTGGTACATCATTTCGGTAGAGTTTTTAAAGCTCAATTTTTCCTTGATCCTGGATCTGTAGGTCTCTATAGTTTTAGAGGCAAGATGAAGTTGGTCGGCTATTTCTGTGCTGCTTTTCCCTCTTCCAATCAATTCAAACACTTCGAGTTCGCGGTCGCTCAGCACATCCACGGGAGATGAAACTGCTTCTTTTTTTCCCTGCATGGCATTCATTAATAGCTTCTCGCTGATCTCTTCACTCACATAAATTCCTCCCCGAAGCACCTTTTTTATAGCCTTCATCATAGTTTCACTGTCTTCAAACTTCATCACATATCCTTTTGCACCGGCTCGCAAAGCGCGTTCCGCATAAAGAGATTCCTCATGTCTGGATATCACTAAAATTTTTTGATCCGGCTTCTGGAAAATGACATTTTTAACAAGTTCTATACCGTTCATACCTGGAAGTGATACATCCATAATCATCAAATCAATATCATCATCGTCTAGCTTTTCCAACACCTGTTCGGCTGTTTCCAATTGATATACCACTTCGTACCCGAGTTCTGATTCGATTGTACTGGCAAGTCCTCTTCTCATCATCGGATGATCGTCAACAATCAGTATTCTTTTTTTAAATGTTTGATCCATCTTACCCTCCCTCATCATTCCTGCGTTTCGCTTGTATCCTCAAAATGTTTAAGATTATTGGGAATTACGCACCGCACCTGTGTCGTGTCGTCCTTGGTTCTGTAAATGTCCAAAACTCCTCCCATGATGTCGGCCCGGTATTTCA
>CAYRDO010000030.1:0-27763 GCA_964422985.1 uncultured Rhodohalobacter sp.
TGTCATCATTAGAAACCTTTCATTACGATAACGCGATTGTACGAAAATTTGGGATAGCTACCCTCGCCTGGGGGCTGATCGGATTTCTCGTTGGGCTTACAATCGCACTCAAACTAATCTTTCCGGAGTTTCTCGGCTTTATACCGGAGCTTTCTTACGGACGGCTTCGACCCCTGCATACCAATGCGGTAATCTTTGCCTTTGCCGGTAATGCCATTTTCTATGGAGTTTATTATTCACTTCCACGTCTTTGCAAGACACCGATGTGGAATAAAACGCTTAGTAAAGTTCACTTTTGGGGCTGGCAGGCCATTATTACATCGGCAGTTCTTACTCTCCCATTCGGGGTTAATACAAGTAAGGAATATGCAGAACTTGAATGGCCGATTGATATCGCCATTGCACTGATCTGGGTGGCCTTCGGTGTGAATATGATCATGACGATTATTAAGCGTCGTGAGAAACATTTGTATGTAGCCATTTGGTTTTACCTTGCTACGTTTATTACAGTAGCAGTGCTTCATATCGTTAACTCCTTTGAAGTACCCGCAACGCTCCTGAAAAGTTATCCCATTTATGCCGGTGTTCAGGATGCGCTGGTTCAGTGGTGGTATGGTCACAATGCTGTTGCATTCTTCCTGACCACACCTTTTTTGGGAATCATGTATTATTTCATCCCGAAAGCAGCGAATCGACCGATTTTCTCGTACCGGTTATCAATCGTGCACTTTTGGTCGCTGATTTTTATTTATATCTGGGCCGGACCTCACCATCTGTTGTACACATCTCTTCCGGGGTGGGCTCAGGCGTTGGGAACCGTCTTCAGCATCATGCTGATTGCACCAAGTTGGGGCGGTATGTTGAATGGCTTGTTAACCCTACGAGGAGCTTGGGACAAAGTTCGGGAAGATCCCGTATTGAAATTTTTGGTTGTAGGCATAACCGCGTACGGCATGGTAACCTTCGAAGGCCCGATGCTATCCATTGCTAACGTAAACGCTGTTGCGCACTATTCCGACTATATTATTGGTCACGTACACAACGGTGCACTGCTTTGGAATGGCGGCCTCACGTTTGCAATGCTGTATTATATCACTCCAAAAATATATAAGACTGACCTCTACTCCGTGAAGCTTGCCAACGTTCACTTTTGGTTTGCCACGCTCGGAGCCCTCTTTTATGTGATTCCCATGTACTGGGGCGGTATCACACAAAGTTTGATGTGGAAAGAATTTACTGCACAGGGACTTCTTCAGTATCCGAACTTTATTGAAACGGTAAATCAGATTATCCCGATGTACGCTCTGCGGGCGGTTGGGGGTACGTTATTCATTATAGGTGCGTCAATTGGTAGTTATAATATCTACAAGACCTCCAAACAAGGATCACTTAAGAAACTTGAAGCTGATGAAGCACAACCGATCATTCATCCAGAGAAAGGACATGAACAAGGCGAACCCGAACCCTGGCACCGACGACTGGAATCTCGTCCAATTCAATTTTCTGCAATTGTACTGGTTGTTATTCTGATTGGCGGAATTATCGAATATGTTCCGACAACTTTGGTTGAGTCGAATGTGCCAACCATTGAAAGTGTGAAGCCTTATACACCTCTGGAGATTGAGGGACGGGACATCTATATCGCTGAGGGATGTAATGGTTGTCACTCGCAGATGATTCGACCTTTCCGTTCGGAAACAGAGCGATATGGTGAATATTCGAAAGCCGGTGAATTTGTGTACGATCACCCATTCCTTTGGGGCTCCAAACGAACCGGGCCTGACCTCCATCGAATTGGTGGCAAATACCCTGATTCCTGGCACGTGCGGCATATGTATGATCCGACGTCTACATCACCCGGCTCGATCATGCCGGCCTATCCGTGGTTGTTTACTCAGGACATCGACAAAGAGAGTATTCCAAACCGAATTGATGCTCTAAGAAGTGTTGGAGTGCCATATGCTGAAGGATATGAAGATGTGGCAGTTCAGGATCTTGAAGCACAAGCGGAAGAGATTACCCAAGGGCTGCGCGAAAATGGATTCGATCAAATTGAAGGAATTCGGATCACATCAGATAAGAAAATCATTGCCCTGATTGCATATATGCAACGTCTGGGAATTGACATCAAAGGTGAGACAAATCCCTGGGAAGAACTGCCTTCGAGCAATCAACTTCAGGCAAATATTGAACCTCAACAGGAGAATTAAGCCATGTATAAGAACGTATTACGCGCGATTGAAGATATTGGGATCTATCCGAGTATCTCTCTAATCCTGTTTTTCACCTTCTTTGTCATCATGGTGATTTACCTGATCAAAAAAGGAAAACATCACTGGGATGATGCGGCAAGGCTCCCCCTGGAAGACGAAAAGATGAACTTAAATCAATCAGATCAATGAAAGTATTAGATGACGAGAAGGATCTGTTACTGGATCACGAGTACGACGGAATCAAAGAACTGGATAATCATATGCCTACATGGTGGCTTTGGTTGTTTTACTTCACCATAGCCTGGAGTGCCGGATACCTGGTGTATTACTATATGCTGGGTGGACCATCACAGGAGGAACTCTATGAAATGGAAATGGCCGCTGCTGAAGAACAGTATAATCTGGACGAGGCCGGTGGCGGACCTTCTGAAGAAGTAGCGAACTTTACATGGACATACCTGGACGATGAAGAGCGAATTGCTGAGGGTAAGGAGATCTATATGAGCACAACGAACCTCTGTTTTACGTGCCATGGCAATCAAGGCCAAGGACTTGTGGGGCCTGACCTTACCGATAACATGTGGCTTCACGGATGTTCGCCTGAAGACTTAGCCACAAGTATTACCGAAGGATACATGGATAGAGGTATGCTTCCATATGGCAATGGCACTCCCCTGCCCAACGAGCAAGTGCAAAGTTTAATCAGCTACATTGCTTCAATACAGGGAACTGATCCGGCCGGAGCGAAAGCTCCCGATATGGAACGTGCACAACCTTGTACTATCGAATAAAAGCATTTTTAAATCAAAAATTTGGTGTAATAAACATCCTTTTTTTATCGTATTAGAGATCCAGAAATCAAGAGCAAATTAGTATGGCATCCTTAGAAGCAGAAAGACGAATCGACAAGAAACAGTTCCGTGATCACCTTGCCACAGTGAATGAGGAAGGAAAACGGAACTGGATCTATCCTAAAAAACCGAGTGGCAGATATTACAAAGCTCGCAATATTGTAGCACTGCTGTTGCTGGCTTTTTTCTTCTCCGCTCCTTTCATCACAATTAACGGGAACCCATTGATTCTAATCAATGTACTGGAAAGGAAGTTTGTTATTTTTGGTGTGGCTTTCTGGCCCCAGGATCTGCACCTGCTTGTTTTTGGGATGTTGTCATTCATTCTCTTTATCGTTGTTTTTACAGCCATTTTCGGACGACTGTGGTGTGGCTGGGCTTGTCCTCAAACCATTTTTATGGAGATGGTTTTCAGGCGTGTTGAATATTGGATTGAAGGCGATGCATCCGATCAAATCCGACTCAACAAAAAACCATGGAATTTTGAGAAGATCTGGAAGAAAACAACCAAACACAGCATTTTCTTCGCTATGGCCTTTGTGATTTCCAATCTTTTTTTGGCCTACATCATTGGCAAGGATCAGTTATTTCAGATTATTACAGATCCTCCATCGGAACACCTGGCAGGTCTTTCAGCAATGATTGTATTCAGTGGCGTGTTCTACGGAGTGTTTGCATTCCTGAGGGAGCAGGTTTGCCACTTCATCTGTCCCTACGGTCGGATGCAATCGGTGATGCTGGACAACAACTCCGTAAATGTAATGTACGATTACAAACGGGGAGAAACCCGGGCCAGCGTTAAAGATCGGTACCAACTCGAAAACCGAAAAGCCACTCTCGAAGATTTGGGATTTACTTCTGATCAATCTTTTGGAGATTGTATCGATTGTTTTCAGTGTGTGCGCGTTTGCCCGATGGGAATTGATATCCGAAATGGAACCCAGCTTGAATGTGTGCACTGTACCGCTTGTATCGATGCCAGCGATGACGTCATGGAGAAAATCAACAAACCCCGGGGTATGATTCGCTACTCCTCGGAAAATGCCATTAGAGAAGAGAAACATAAAATTTTAACACCACGAGTGGCCGGTTATTCAAGCATCTTGGTAGTTCTGTTGATTACATTCATCACAATGCTCACCCTTCGTACGGATACAGAAACGAGCATCTTGAGAGAACCCGGCACACTATACCAGGAACTTCCCGGCAATATGTACAGCAATATCTACAACCTGAGAGTTCTGAATAAAACGTTTAATGAGATCGACTACGAACTCCGATTGGAGCACCCTGAGGGCGAGATTATTTCGCTTGGTGCTGTAGAAAACGTTCAGCCTCAAAATTCTGCTGAAGGTCGCTTGCTGGTCAAACTTTCTGAACAGCAACTTACAGGACCACAAACGGAACTTACATTTGGGGTTTATTCAAACGGTGAAAAAATTGAGACAATAACCTCGGGATTTTTAGGTCCCTCTACTATCAATACCAATCAATAATAATTATGAAGAAATTTAATTGGGGAACCGGAATTGTATTGGCCGTCACCCTATTTATCATTGCTACGCTAAGTGTCGTCAGCTATATCATCTCCCTTGATTTCTATCTTGTGTCCAACAACCACTATGAGGAAGGCGTAGAATATCAGCAAACTATAGATAGTAAGAAACGTGCGGAAAATCTCAACAACCCAGTAGTGGTTCTTTTTGATGAAGGAAGCACCTCAATTAAGTTGATTTTCCCTGAAGAAATTCTGAGTGATTCGCTCTCCGGCAATGTGACGTTTTACCGGCCAAACGATCCGAATTTGGACAAAAAGTACAAACTGAGCCTGAATACTGAAGGATTACAAACCATACCGGTAGGTGATTTCGAAAAAGGCCGATGGAAATTATCTGTAGAATGGGAGGCCGATTCACTTACTTATCTTGAAGAGAAAAATATATTCATTTAACTCATGGAGCTCTGGACCGGATTTACTTTGGGCCTTCTTGGCAGTTTCCATTGTATTGGAATGTGCGGACCTATTGCCTTGGCTATCCCGGGTGAAAACAGTTCTCCAAAATCTCTTTTCTTCAGAGGACTTTTATATAATTCGGGCCGAATTTTTACCTATACAATTATCGGATCGGTCTTTGGGCTTTTAGGAATGGGCGCGACGATAGCCGGATATCAACACATTCTTTCCATTTCTCTTGGAGTTTTAATCATCGTTTTTGCCCTTTTCCCTCATCTAAAAATCCCCGGCAAATTGAATTCATGGTACATAGACTTTACTCAAAAACTCACCAATCTTATCTCCGGTCTCTATAAAAGAAAATCTAACGTCTCATCTTTTTTGATTGGATTGCTGAATGGGTTCCTGCCCTGTGGATTTGTAGTTACGGCTTTGGCAGCTGCTTTGATTACATCCTCCGTTTTTCACAGCGCAGCTTATATGGCGCTGTTCGGATTAGGTACCCTCCCGACAATGTTAATGCTAAACATGGCGCCGGGATTTGTCTCTCCAAAATTTCGATCTAAGCTACGCCCATTTTCCACCTATTTTGCGATCATCATTGGGTTGATCCTTATCTGGCGAGGCTATTCCATGATGAGCGGCGGGCACATGATGATGCACGGGTAATTACAAATCCAGTTCTTTCAGTAGTTCGTCAAAATCATCAAAAATAAAATCAGCGGTTTGTCCCTCTTCAATCTCTCCATTTAGAGCGGTAAACCAGGCCGTTGTCCAGCCTGCATTTCTTCCGCCAATAATATCTGAAGAGTAAGAATCCCCGACATATAAAATTGAATCCCGATCCACGCCCGCACGTTTAGTCGCTACATCAAACACTTTTGGATGAGGTTTCATCACACCAATCTCTTCCGTGATCACAAACAGATCGGTAAACTCATCTAATCCCATCTTCTCGATCTTTTTCTGCTGGGTTTCAAGGAATCCATTCGTGACAATTCCGATCGGGTATTTTTTATTGACCTTCACCAAAGCCTCTTTTGCGCCATCCACCCAACTCCAGTGGTCTCGATAGAATTGCATGTATGATTTGCCGATCTCTTCATACCGCTCTGCAGAAACATCCAACTGAATCATCGAATCTTTGAATCGGGATTTTTGCAATTCATGACGATCAATCTCACCATCCTGGTATTGTAACCACAAATGATGATTGATGGTTTTATAGGTTTTCAACCAATCATCAAGAGAAATTTTCTGCAGTTCAGGCGTTGATTTATAGAGCTCGTTGTGAGCCGCCGACTCCGCGGAATCGTGATTCAGAAGTGTATTATCGAGGTCGAAGAAAACAAATTTTGGGGTCATGTTAAGAGAATCGTACAAAGCCAAACTTTAAAATTTCATCAAAAATAATCTCCTAATGATACATGATCTCAGCTACACAATCACATAAAAAATTGAATCGATACTTTTGATTTTACATACTTCTTCAACCATCTTAACCAAAAAGTAACAAGGTTTTCGCCGAACGGACTTGAACCCTTCCATGGTTTATTTCGTATATTCGAATTGTTTTAAAATCAAAAAAATATATAACTATGAATGCTAAAGTTTGGATTGCAATCGGGGTGGCTGTTCTATTGGTCATCTATGGTATAAGCGTAAATAACACCCTTGTAGGACAAGAGGAAAATGTGAATCAAGCGTGGGCGCAGGTCGAAAATCAATATCAGCGACGTGCGGATTTGGTTCCAAACCTGGTAAATACAGTTCAGGGCGCCGCGAATTTTGAACAGGAAACGTTGACGAATGTGATTGAAGCCAGAAGCCGGGCAACGTCCATCAATGTAGATCCGAGCCAACTAAGTGATGAATCCACTATTCGGAATTTTGAACAGGTTCAGGGACAATTGGGAAGTGCACTATCACGACTTTTAGTGAGTGTGGAACGCTATCCTGAGCTCACAGCTACACAAAATTTCAGGGATCTTCAAAATCAGCTGGAAGGAACGGAGAATCGAATTGCCACCGAGCGAATGCGATTTAATCAGACCGCTCAGGAGTACAACACGTCTATAAGAAGATTTCCTACCAGTATGTTTGCCGGTCTGTTGGGCTTTGAACGGAAGTATTATTTCGAAGCTGAAGAGGGTGCCGAAAGTGCGCCGGAAGTTTCATTTGATTAACCATAACTGAATTATGCCAGCCAGAAAATTTCTATCAGAAGAAGACGAAGAAAAAATTGTGCAGGCAATAGCCGCCGCCGAAAAATTTACCACCGGTGAGATTCGGGTACACATTGAAGCCAAATGCAAAAAAGATCCGGTTGATCGTGCTAAAGCGATCTTTGCTGAACTTGAAATGCATGAAACCGAGGCCCGAAATGGCGTAATTCTCTACATCGCTACAAAAGACCGAAAAGTGGCCATTTTTGGTGATGAGGGGATCAGCCGGCAGGTGGAAAAGAATTTTTGGCAGGATGAGATTGACAAACTGATCGGTGAATTTAAGCAGGGAAATTTTGAGCAAGGTATTGAATCCGTGGTTGGGGATATTGGCGAAAAATTAAAGCAATTCTTCCCGAGTGACGGCGCCGACCCCAACGAATTAGATAATGAAATTACATTTAAGGATAACAGGGATGATGAATAAACCCATGTTGACCCGCCTGAAAATACTCGTACTCACACTTCTAATAGCAGCTCCACTTTCGGCCCAGGATTTTCCGGAACCTACCGGACACGTGAATGATTTTGCAAATCTTTTGGAGCAAAGAGAGGTTCAAAATCTTGAAGACAAGCTCAGTACTTACCGGGACACAACGTCAAATGTGATTGCCATTGCCATCGTAGAAAGTCTGCAGGGACTCCCCCGCGAAGAGGTTGCTACCTCCATTTTTAATGAATGGCGAATGTGGGAAGGTGAACGACAAAACGGTGTCCTGATTTTAGTAGCACCTAACGAACGGGAAATGCAGATTGAAGTTGGATACGGACTTGAAGGGGCTGTGACCGACCTACAGGCCGGACGAATTGTAGATGAAATTCTGCGTCCTAATTTCCAACAAGAGAATTTTTACACCGGGCTTGAACGTGCCACAACTGTTCTAATGCAACTTGGCGCCGGCGAATATGATGCCGTAGAACGTGCAACCCAGGAAGATTCAGGCAATTTCAGCTTTATTGTCATCCTCATCATCTTCATCATCATTTATACACTGGTTCGGGCCAGTGGCGGTGGAAGAGGTGGCGGCAGAAGAGGCCGGCATACACTCGGCTCGGGCGGAATTGTCTGGGGCGGCGGAGGTTTTAGCGGAGGCGGCTCCGGCGGATTTAGCGGTGGTGGCGGTTTTGGCGGCTTCAGCGGTGGCGGCGGATTTGGTTCTGGTGGCGCCGGTGCCGGCGGAGGTTGGTGATCAGTTAGTTATTTATCATTGGATATATGAGTAGCAGACGGTATTTAAACTTCTGAATTACATTTGTTGTTTTTGCATGTAAGTCATTTTCTACAGTAAACAATTCTACTTAGAAATAGTAAAGGGAGCTCACATAATTGAGCTCCCTTTTTGAAATTAGGTTTAAGATTAATTATTTGGCCATTGTGCCCAGTTACTGCAGTGACCTCCACCATCCGTGCCTAACAATTCGCGCATCGGTTCTGAGTATAGAGCATTCATCACAGCTGCAGGAGCTCTCTTCAAATCACCATTCTTTTTGATAAGAACAGACCCAAAGTGAGCTTGGCTTAAGCCGTGTCCTATTTCATGTAAGGCAACTGATTCCACATCAATATTTGTGGTGCCATCATCAGCCCATGAGAAACTCGTGTCATAATATATTTCTCTAAAGGCGGTATCAATCTTACCATTGTTATCGACATCTGTTGGTACACCTCCTCCATCAATAAATACGAATGTAAACGTCACACCCAATATTCCACCTGCAAAATTGATTTCCCATCCGGCATGTTGTACATCAGCAAATATAAATGGACTGCCACCGAGACCATTCAGAAATGCTATGACTCCAACATCATTCCCAAAACTCCGCACTGGAGTAAGTGGTAAATCCGAACAATTAAGATTGTCCCACGTTCCCGTGGCACGCAAAATAGCAGCTGTTGTTTCCGCTCCGGTTAATCCACCAATTGGAGGAACTGCATCTACTTGGTCAATCGTATATGTGATATTATCGGTATCTCCATTTGCTGGTCCGCTCCAACCTGACCTTCTCGGGTCATTTGGCACAAAATCGTGTGCTAGCTGCTTATTGCCCACATCTTTTGCAAGTACAGTGTTTCCAACTTCGTTACTTCCAGCTGCTGTAATGTATTCCGCCATTAACACCCTGTAATCCGCATCTGCAGTACCAAGTGCAATGTTAATTTCATTCAACAGTTCTGGTGTAATTGCTACACCGTCATTGGATCCTTTTGCATTTTCCATGGATAGATCTTGAGAAGATAGAGTCCCAGGTTTTTCTGAAACAAGATCAGATGAATCACATGAATACAAAAGGAGAGCAACGCCTACAATAATAAACCAAATATATAAATTTGAGTATTACATACTTATAAGATTAGTAGTGTTATGAGACTTAAAACCACTCATCCCCAACTCCTGATTTATTTTTCTCAATGTTATTTTGACTATTGATTTAAATCTAAAATTTATTAGGAAAGTGATTTAAATCTCGATTCTGTTTTGGTAAGTAATCAGTTAAGAAATGATAATTTTACCCTACTGTTTGATACCTATTTACTTTTCAAAATGCAATATATATCAATAAAATTATCTATGATTATATTTTAATTAAATATGTTTAATTTCATTATAAAATGAATCAAAAAATAAATTATATCATATATATTTATGTATTTTTATAATCTTTTTTGAATAGCCCCCTCACATTGATTGGATTATAAAGAGTTGGAAACTGCATTAAACGAACCATTAAAAAATACTCATCTATACTTCCCGTTATTTTCAATCAACTTCGAGTCTAGATCACGCCACTCACAAAAAAAAATCAACCTCCGGGGTTTCACCCCCGAAGGCTGGTTGGGAAATACAATTCTACTGTCTGATTGATTTCCCAGGCACCAAGGCTCATTTACCTTCCACCGAGGCCGAACACCCGGTGGATGTTAAAGCCAAATCGAAAATCTCCCTCCCAAAAACGATCGCGGTTATTCGCCATAATAAACTGTTCATTATGCCACTGTGAGCTGGCAAAGAAAATCTGGAATACATGTCCCCCGGTGTTGATATTCAGCGCAATCGCCATTGCATCGTTTGTTCCGGGATTACGATCTCCAAAAACCGGCAGATATTCACCGCTTAGCGCAAACCGCTCATTCAGCGGTATATTTAATAGTACTCCCAAGCCAAACAGATTTTCTTGAGCTTGCCCTACAGTCCGGTTGAAATGGGAATACATCGGGCTGAGCTGAAGGGAAAAACCGTTAAACTTTCTTGCAATCATCAAAGAAGTGAAGTAACTCAACCGATCCGAAAATTCTAACCCAAGCCCAGACAGTGTTGAGATTCCGGTCGCTCCCTTTACGGCAATACTCACCGGAACGGAGCCATCAGTGGTTTGCCTGAGCAAATTCATTTTGGCTGAAATATCCACCACTTTCTGAAAAGTCATTCGTCCAATCCCAATAGATACCCGATCCGTAATCCCGTAAATCAAGCCAAGTCGTGTGTTTGCTCCGTCATCCAATCCAAAAAACCGGTCAATACCACCATCAACCAAACCAAATGTGTGTAGCACGGATGAGTGCAAATCATTTCCCGACGGATTCACAAGAGTACTAATCCCCACATTTTTTGTAGCCCAAAACGTATCCTCTATTGGAGATGAGGTCACCACCCTTTCGCGCTCCAATTGAGCATTGCAAACTGCCGGCAGACATACCAATATTCCCGCTATCAAAAAAAAGATGAATTTACGTTTCATTCGATTCACTCTCTTGTTGTTCAAGTTCTGCTTCAATTCGAATCTCAATCTCTTCATCCACCCTGTAAAACAGAATGCCCGGAGGTTCGATTTTATAGTCACGCAGGTTTAGAATCCATGATGCTTCCAATCGTAAAGCATTATTCACCTTCTGGAGTGTACCACCCACTTCGATAGAATTTGTGACTCCATGAATCGTAAAATCACCGGCTACCGTTACCTCTTGTTCGTTAGAGGATTCCGGATCAAAAGTACTTGCAAGCGAACCGGTAAATTCCGCAAATGGATGATCTTCAACGTTGAGTGTGCTGTACATATCCCGGTCTCGTTTACCATTCCCGGTATCCAGAGTTTGCAGGTCGATATAGAAATCCACCAGGTTTTCATCAAAATTGATCAATCCTGTTAAATGGTTTGATGAGCCTGTAAAAGAATGGAGAGGCACACTCGATGTGAACTCAGCGTGCCCCTCCTCAGTCATATACGATTGACCAAAAAGAATTGCCGGAACAAGGATTAGAACAGACGTAAATATGACTCTTAAATGTCTCATGACAAAAGATTTTGATTCGAACTATTTCTCACAGGTATTCTTCTAATTATTCTCTGCTCCCTGGTTTATCCACTCTTTGATTTGATTGATTCGATCCGATGGTAAATAAGGTCCATTCTCCGGCATCCTCGATCCAAACTGCGGATTGGATTCAATCTTATCGATCAGCGGACTCCCTTCCGCATCTCCGGGCTGAACCACCTCAATCCCGTATTGATCTCCCACACTGTTGATAACATTGTTGTAATTGTTAAGACGCACACCATTTTGTGAATCACTGGTATGACATGCCCCACAATTTTGAGCGAAGATCATCTGTACATTGCTGAATGTGGGTTCCATCCCTATCTCATTATTATCATTGTTGTCGTCATCATCGTCATCATAGGGATCTGTGCTTCCACCGCTGCTACAAGATACAAGCGACAAACATGTAAATAAGATGCATAAAAGATGGATCGGCGAGGGGTAACTTGATTGATATTTCATGATTCAAGCAGTTAAATAATTAAAAGAGTTTCTGATTTTTCTGAGTCGAAATTGTTATTCAGTAACGGTCACTTCGGCATCCATTCCGGGGTGGAAATCACAGAAATATGCGTATGTACCTGCATCTGGAAACGTGAATGTGAAAGTACCGCCGGGAGCAATCGATCCACTATCAAAAAGATCACCTTCATCATCCCCGCCGCGGGTTCCACTGGTTACAGTGTGATCCATGCTGCTCTTATTTGTCCACGTAACGGTGGTCCCCGCTTCTATTTCTAGATTTGCCACATTAAATGATGATCCCTCCATCCACACGTCATTCGGGCCTTGCGTGTCTGTTGGCGGATCATCAGGATTATTGTCAGGAGGGGGAGTGGTGGATGTTGAGTTATCAGACCCACATCCGACAAAAGATATTAATGTAAATGCCAGCAAAAACAGCAATACAAAATGGAAAATGACCTTTAACTGATCTTTTTTATAAGCATAATATTGTTCATTCATAACGATCACCATTTTAGGATTCGGGTTGTTTTTAAAATCTTTTCCACACAATTAGCGGCTAAATCTATAGTTAATTGACACAGAACTACCCATGGAGTAGAGATCCACATCTCCCCAGCCCACACCCTTTAAAGGAACTTTTAGATGCGGTTCCGCCCGAATCGACCAGGTTGGGGATAAGTCGTATTCAATCCCGACAGAGAAACCGGCATTGCTGAACCAGTGTCGTGTTCCGGTAGCATCGCTCCATGAGCTTTCCAAACCTGCCTGATTGCTATTATCATATCGAAATTGGTAATCCTCGTTCAGCATGATGTAAGATGACAATCCGGCCGTTGCAAAAATTCTGGAACGATCGAAATTGAACAGGTTCGCTTTCAGGTTCAGAGGAATATCGAGCACTAAACAAACAGCTATGGTTTGATCCGGCATCTGCCCATAGTTCCAGCCTTGCGGTGGATTATACTCTTGACCATCCGCCTGATACTTCAAATTCGAAATGGTCACACCGCTGATTAACGAGATATTTTTGGTAAGAGAATATTCAGCTAAAACCCCTCCTTTGAACCCGGGATTATAAAAATTGGATACACCACCGGCTGTACTCAAATCAGGTGACACCACAATTCCGATAGCCAAATTCGATTCGGTTGGATATCTATTTTCGGATGTATTAAAACCGTTTTGAGCAGCCAGAGGCCCATTCATCATTGCGCTTGAAGAGATGTTGGACTCTCCACGTATGGATGGATTCCCGTAATTTGAATCTCCTCCTCTCACTTCAACAGGTTGAGTCTGATTTTCAGAGATCGCGAACGCAAGCATCGAAGAGCGATTCGGAAAAAGTTCACTAGGCTGCACAGGTCGCTTCCGAATGGTTTGCGTTGACTCTGCAAAGGTCCCTTGGGAAAGATTTTCAGATTGATTCGTTTGAGATTCTTCCCCAGCGACTGCTGCAACTGATTCAGAAGCATTAATTCCCGGAACATTTTGCTGCTGATCTTGCAAGTTGGTTACATCCTCGTTCGGAGTTACAGCATCTTCACTTTCCCCCGAAATTTCGGTCTGATTATTCGTTTCGTCTGATTGGTTTTCAGCAAGTGCCAAGTCTTCTCCTGAGTTTGGATTAGTGGACTGATCGTTCTGCTGAATCTGCTCACTTTGATTCAACTGCTCCGTAAGCTGGTTGATTTTATTGTGATTTTGAACGGTGTAATATCCAATCAGGGAAAGAATAAGGATGGATGCAGCCACGAGCCATCGCACTCGACGCTGGTAATATAATTTCGTATCTCGCGCATCAAGCTGTTTCTCGAGCTTCAACCAGTCTTCTTCCCGATAGGAAATATTGTATTCCTCAGACTTCTTTCGGAAAAGCCGTTCAAGTGGATCGTTATGGTTTTGTTCGTCACTCATAGTATCTACATTAAATTTTTCTCCAGCATGGCACGAAGATTTTGCTTGGCTTTAAACAGGTTCGATTTCGACGTACCAACAGCAATTCCAAGCAATTCTGCAATCTCTTCGTGTTTAAATCCATCAATCACATAAAGGTTAAAAACTGTTCTGTACGCGGGCGAGAGTTTCTGAACCATCTCAATAATCTCATCATAACTCAGGCCGCTGATAATGGTCTCCTGCGTACTTATTTGGGCTGAGTTTTCCTCCAACCCTTCCCAGTTTTGGTACTTCTTATTCGCATTGAAATGGTTGATCGCTGTGTTCACAATAATCTTGCGGAGCCAGGGCTTGAACGGGCGATGCCGATCGTACTTTCGAATGTTTTCGAACACCTTCATAAACGCATCATTCAAAATAGCTGCAGCCTTGTCACGAGAATCCGCATACCGCATGGTAATGCTCATCCCGTAGGCGTAAAACATCTGGTACAGCTCTTTTTGATTTTTCCGGTGCCCTTTACGGCAGCCGTCAATGATTTGGCTCAGCAAGACGTTTGGATTTTTGGAAACAATGTGGTTATGGTTGAAGCATTTCGTACATGCTTCTATTTAACAATACAGTAGAAAACAGAAAAGGGTTGCCTCATGATATTAATTCAGGAAAAAATTGATCCCATCACTACTATTCTGCTGGTGGAGCTTCTGGAGAATTAGTGTTGACAATCGGCCAGATTCCCGGGTTGGGAAAACTGACTCCTTTCGTATCTCCGCGTTCGGTGTCCTGCCCGAAGTAGTAGAGAGGCCAGCCTTTGTACGTAAGTTGCTGTTCTTCACCATGAACAGTGATCTCACCAAAATCCGCTTCGTCTAATCCGGCGGGAAGTGATTCTAAATCCGTGTAAAAAATGGGCCAAACACTGTTATTGCTAAAATCTTCCTCTGTAAAGTTATTGGTATTTTCAGCGTCGAAAGCAAAGGAATAGACCGTTCTTCCCTCGGAATCGGTAAAGTAAGTAGTGTTTCCTTCTCCCTCTTCATAATTGCTTGTGTAATTATTACCGTCATGCCCCACTAATTGGCCATTTGCTATTAAAATGGAATAGTCAGTTTTAGCAACAATCCATAACCCACCTGCCCCATCGCCATTTACATCGCCGGTTTGGTTATCATTGGCAAAATAGTAGAGAGGCCACCCGTGGAATGTCGTTTGTGATGTCCCATCAGTCCGGGTAATTGAACTCACATCTGCAGGCTCAAGTCCATCGCCTGCTTCAACATCTTCAGAAAAAAATACCGGCCAGTTGGCGAGACAATCTCCCTCGCATCGGCTCTCGCCTTCTATATCCTGTGCAAAAAAATAGAGCGCATTTCCTTCAGCGTCTGTAAGAATATCTCCATGCGATTGGGTGGATGTAACTTGCAAATAATTTTCTTCGTCATCAGGACCGCTACTGTCATCACAACTGATGAAAGCAAATCCGGTGACAGTTAGGATTGTTACAACTACAGTTTTTACTGATCCGAAAGTCGAATTCTTAAAAATGTCCATACCTCTCCTTTTTTGGGATTAGAAAGCAGTTATCCGCAGTAATGCATGCACACGCATGCACTGTTTTTTGTCCGGGTTTTATTAGCCCGTACAGCTAAAAGGAGAAAAGGGTTGCCTCTGAATTTTATTTTTTTACAACTACGCTCAAGCTTCGTTGACCAAGTTAGATTTTAGAAGTGGATATTGTGCCAGTGCTGGCGCAAGTGTCTCACTTGTGCCCCTCAGTATTCGTACGAAAGTTCTCTGCGAAACTCCGCGCTACATCAGCAAAACTCTGCGAGAAAGAAGCTACTCTCGATCCATCAAAAACTTCTTAAAACCCTCAAAATCACTCCCAATCGTAGTCGAGTTCTTCTCTTTTTGAAGCCAGACTTTCAATCGCTCAGGAACGTCAATCTTTTTGTTGATTTCCGGCTCGATGACATCCCGAAATTTTACCGGGTGAGCCGTGGCAAGCGTAACTGTTGGCTCACTCTCTCCTATTTTGTCTTGATACGCCTTTGCCGCCCGATATCCAATCGCCGTATGCGGACAAAGCAGATATTCAAACTCTTCAAATACATCCCGAATGGTTTCGCGGGTTTCCTCATCCGTATAGGAATAGCCTGTGATCTGATCTCGTATGGCTGAATCAGAATCACCAAACAGATGTTTGATACGAGCAAAATTGCTTGGGTTCCCAACATCCATCGCGTTGGAGATGGTTTGAACGGAATCGCGCGGTTGAAATTGTTCGCCCTTCAGATATTCAGGAACTACATCATTCACATTTGTAGCAGCCAAAAAATGTTTGGCAGGCATTCCCATTTTCATGGCGAGAAGTCCGCCGGTCAGGTTTCCAAAATTTCCACTGGGTACGGAGAATACCGGCCCTTCGATTCCCTGTTTCTGAAGTTCACTCACCGCATACGCATAGTAAAACGACTGCGGCAACAACCGTGCGATGTTAATTGAATTTGCTGAACTCAACTGCATTTTTTTGTTCAGTTCGTCATCCGTAAACGCATGTTTGACAAGCCGCTGACAATCATCAAAAACGCCTTCTACTTCCAAAGCAGTTACGTTCTCTCCGAGCGTTGCCATCTGCTGTTCCTGGAGTTTGCTCACTTTTCCTTTTGGAAACAGGAGACAAACGTTCACGCCATTCACTTTATAAAATCCATGAGCTACCGCACTTCCCGTATCTCCGGACGTTGCTACTAAAATTGTTACTTCCTCTTGATCCTTTCGGGCTTTCTCGGAGAAAAGCCGGGCCATAAACCGGGCGCCAAAATCTTTGAAAGCAAGCGTGGGGCCGTGGAATAGTTCAAGTACAAAATTGTTTTCCTCAACCGGTGTGATGGGAACCGAAAAGTTGAAGGCATCCTCGATTACTGAACCGAGTTCTTCATCAGACAACTCATCTCCGAAGTAAGGTTTGGCCATTTCGAAGGCAATCTCATTGAAACTCAACTCCTTTAGAGAACTCCAGAATGAAACCGGAAGAATTGGAATCTGCTCCGGCATGTAGAGTCCGCCGTCCGGAGCGAGTCCTTTTCGCATCGCTTCGAGGAAGGTTACCGGTTCGGAGTTTTTGTTGGTGCTAATGAAGTTCATTTCAATAAATTCTATTCCTTTCTTAGGTAACGTTCTATACACCCCTAAATCCTCTCTCAAGAGGGGACTTCTCAGTTCTCATGTCTGTACTACAGATGCACCTTCAGTATTGATTTTTGAGATGTGGAGATTGTATTCCAGTCCGATACTTTTCAAAACCTTACCCATCGCTTTTCCAATCTCTTCGGCTTGATCCTGTGATGTACTCAGTGCAAAAAGCGATGGTCCCGACCCGGAAATACTGCAACCGAGTGCTCCATGATCGAGTGCAGCTTGTTGCATCTCAGAAAATCCGGGAATCAGGACAGCCCGAACCGGTTCAATGATTTCATCATGCAAAGAGCGTCCGATCAGATCGTAATCGTTTGTATACAATCCGGCGATCAGCGAGCCCAAATTTCCCCACTGGGTAACGGCTTTTTGAAGGGAAACCTCTTTCTTCAAAATCTTACGGCTGTTTTTGGTCTGAATTTCAATTTCGGGATGAATAATTGTGCAGTGCAGTTTATCGGGCGTGTTCAGGGAAATGACATCCGGTGGTTGGTGTGTTTTCACCAAAATAAATCCACCAATCAGAGCCGCAGCAACATTATCTGCGTGGGCGGTTCCGCTCGCTGCGAGTTCTCCTTCCACCGCAAACGGCAATAAGTCGTTGCGTGAAAACGGATTTTCCAATAGCTCATTCACTGCAAAAACTGCGGCTGCTGAACTGGCGGCACTGGAACCAAGTCCGCTACCTAACGGCATCTTTTTTTCGATCTCGAGTTCAATGCCCATTTCACCATCCCGACCAGCTTTCTTGAGCAGTGAGAGCACAGCCAATCCCGCTGTATTTTTTTCAATCTCTTTCGGTAATTTCCCATCATCGCCTGAAATGGATGTAATTCTCAAACCGGGTTCCTCAGAAAGAGATGCGGTTACATAATCACCCAACCCATGAATGGCAAAACCAAGTACATCAAATCCACAAGCAACATTCGCAACTGTTGCCGGGGCAAACGCTTTGATTTTTTTTGAGTTGGTTTCCATGATTTTAAATCAAATTAAAAATCCTCCTTTAAAGGAAGTAAGGGGATGGCCCAAACGTCTCGAAGTTTACACACCCCTCATTCCCCTCTCGAGATGGGTGGCTAAAACCCCGCATTGCTGTATGCCTTGGTGTTCGCCACTCGCAATATATCTGAAATAATTCCCGCAGCAGTTACTTTTGCACCGGCTCCAGGTCCTTTGATAACCAACGGGTTCACGTCATAATTCGAAGAGTGAATTGCCAAAATGTTGTCGCTGCCGGACAGATTATAAAATGGATGATCGGAGGCGATGGTCTCGAGTTTTACTTCTGCATTTCCATTTTCGAATCGTGCGATATAGCATAATTTCTTTCCTTCATCGGCGGCGGCTCTCCACATCGATTCAAACTCATCATCAAACTCCTTCAGCTTCTCAAAAAATTCGTCAATGTCTTTTGTGTCACGTGCTTCTTCAGGCACCAGGTTTTGGATGTCGATATCATCAAAATCCAACTCATAACCGGCCACTCGCGCCAAAATTAACAGCTTTCGCCCCACATCAAACCCGTTCAAATCTTCCCGCGGATCGGGTTCGGTGTATCCCATTTCCTTCGCTTTCTTCACGAGATCACTGAATCCAACCGAGTCATCAAAACTGTTAAACAGGTAGCTCAGTGTTCCGGACAGAACCGCCTCAATTTTTTGGATATGATCGCCCGTGGTTACCATCTCATTGATGGTTGCGATAACCGGAAGTCCGGCTCCCACATTGGTTTCATATTTGTAAGCAGCATTATGTTGCTTGGCTGTTTCATGCAATTGATCGAACAACTCCTGGCTGGTTGAATTCGCCAGTTTGTTCGGAGTTACAACCGAGATGCTTTCAGACAAAATTTCATTATAAAAGGTTTTCAATTCCGGGCTCGCCGTACAATCCACAAAGATGCTGTTCGGCAAGTTCATATGCTTCATCTCCTCAACAAAGCTCGTCAGGTTTGTCTGTTTGCCATCTTCATCTAAATGTTCCTTCCAATCAGAAAGCGAGATTGATTCCTCACTCAGCAACATCTTCCGGCTGTTGGCAAGGCCTTTGATATTCACATCAATCTGGTACTCTTTATAAAGCTCTTCAGCATGTTCACTCAACATTTTAAGCAGCGTACTTCCGATCAAACCAACGCCAACCAAGAAGAGATTCATTGTCTTCACTCCCGAGAGGAAAAATGCATCATGGAGCGTATTCATCGCCTTTTTCTCATTCTTACGGTCAATCACAAATGAGATATTTCTTTCGGATGACCCTTGGGCAATCGCTACAATATTAATCCCGTTTCTGCCAAGAGCGTTGAAAACCCGTCCCGCGATTCCCGGAATCTGACGCATGTTATCACCCACTACAGCCACAATGGAAAGGTCGTTTTCAATTCGAATCTCATCGATGATCTCAGCCTTGAACTCCTCTGAAAATTCTTTTGAGATGGATTCCTTTGCGGCATCAGCGAATTCAGGCAACACGGCCAATGTGATGGTATGCTCCGAAGAAGACTGCGTAATTAAGATAATGTTGATGTTCCGTTCCGCCAGCGCACCAAAAATTCGTGATGCAACACCGGTCACCCCGATCATTCCGCTGCCTTTAATCGTAATCAGCGATACATCTTCTATGGATGACAATCCTCGAATGATGCCACCCTTCTCTTTAATCTCCTTCTTAATCTGCGTTCCGGGATGCTCCGGTTTGAAGGTATTTTTGATGAGAATCGGAATCTCGGATTTGAGCGCCGGTTGAATGGTCGGTGGATAGATCACCCGTGCCCCAAAATGCGATAACTCCATCGCTTCCTCGTACGAGGCAAACTCAACAGAAAAAGCATTTTTCACTTTTCGGGGATCGGCAGTCATCAAGCCATCCACATCGGTCCAAATTTCGATCGCTTCAGCTTCTAATGCTGCCCCGAACAGGGAGGCTGTGTAATCAGATCCTCCCCTTCCTAATGTGGTAGATTCTTTGTTTTCTGTTGAGGAGATAAACCCAGTCGCAACCAGAACCTTTTTATCATTCTCTTTGAAGTAATTTTGAATATTTTTGAAGGTTTGAACAGTCAACACCCGGGCCGATCCAAAATTATTATCGGTTTTAATCAGATCGCGTGTATCTGTATATAGAGCATTAATTCCTGCATTTTGAAGAGCAGCAGAAAGTAGTTGGGCTGAAAATCGCTCCCCAAATCCAACAATAAAATCGAGCGTTTTTTTGGTGAGTTCACGGATCAGCGACACTCCCTGAAGCACATCCTCCAACTCATTCAAAAGGAGTTTAAACGACGTGATGACTTCACTTCTTTTGCGCACCGGAAACAGGTCGTTAATCGTATCGATATGCCGTTTATCAATCTTTTTCAGCCGATCTTCAAATGCATCATCACCTGCTGCGGCAAGACTTGCTGTCTCAATCAGTTGATCTGTAATACCGCGAAGGGCAGATACAACAACTACAATTCTTCGGTCTTTCTGTTTTGATTCAACAATAGATATGACACGGCGCAGGGCATCCGGGGATCCCACTGAGCTCCCGCCAAATTTTAAAATCCTCATGAAAATGGTTTCGATTAAGCAATTACTTGAGAGAACACTTTAAAAGCAATTCTCTTTACATACACCCAAAAGGCAGAGAACCTTAATTTTAGCTATTCATTAGCCCGTAACCAAGATTTTTTTAAGATTCCCCATTTAAAGTTGTAGAAGCGCTTCCACTTTTTTAAGCAAATATTTGCCGCTCAACGGTTGTAGATTGAACGCGTATTGCTTTAGTTGGTTCCAATACCTTATATAGAATGATTTGGTAGCAACCAATCAAAGTATAGTTGATGCGTTATCCAATCATTCATGAATTCATTGCTCGAAAATTAAATATCTATCAACATGAACTTCAGCGATAAAACAACTGCCATACTGGGTGCCGGAAATATCGGATGCTCCATCGCCAACGGATTAACCGCCTCCGACATTTTCAAACCTTCTCAACAAATTTTAACTCGCCGACGCACCGATAAACTCAGCGAATACAAAGAGAAAGGCTATAATGTAACTTCAGATAATATTGATGCCGTTAAAAAATCCGACATTCTTATCGCTTGTGTTGAGCCTCACCAGTTAGACGGTTTGCTGAAAGAGATTTCATCCGCGCTTGATCCTGAAAAGCACCTGTTGATCTCTGTTGTTTCCGGAGCAAAAATTTCAGATATCAAAAAAAATATTCCGGAAGGAGTTGCTGTAGTTCGAGCCATGCCAAATACGGCGATTGCCATCCGCGAATCGATGACATGCATCTGCTCAGAATCGTCGAATACATCAGCTATCGATACTACAAAAGCTATTTTTGATACGGTCGGCGAAACATTGGTGATCCAGGAAGACCAGATGTCTTCGGCTACGGCGCTTGTTGCATGTGGTATTGCATTCTTTTTGAGAGCCATTCGGGCGGCTTCACAGGGTGGAATTGAGATTGGGTTCAGCTCTCAGGAATCACTTGCCATGGCTACCCAAACCGCTAAAGGCGCGGCATCGCTTCTCGGTGCGATGAAAAATCACCCTGAATATGAAATTGACCGGGTAACCACGCCCAAAGGCTGTACCATTTCCGGCCTGAACCAGATGGAACACGGCGGGTTCAGCTCAGCAATGATTAAAGGAATTCTGACATCCGCGGAGAAGGCAGAAAAGCTGTATTGATTCTCATTCACAAATCATAACCCCATGATTTCAGATCGAGACCTGTGAGTTCTTCTGTTTTCTGATTGCTCCCATGGTAAAATCCCGAGACAATTTTTTCGATTTTCTCTGAAAGTTTTTGATCCGCTTTTGCATGAAAAGAGGACGGAATCCAGCGGTTGACCCGGGAACAGAGCCGATCAGCTCGTCTTTCCATTTTTGATATTTTCCCGGGTTGATTTGGGGAGACAATCCATCGGTTTAATACTCGGCGGAACTCACAAAGAGCTGCAGAATATCCCTCATTTACTTTTTCTGATTGGAATTTTTCTAGTGGATTAAGATCAACAAATGTTCGAATCTGATTGATAAAATTTTTCGGTTTATCCCGCAACATTTCGTAGGGAAGCACGAGTACTGAAGATTCCCCAAACAGATCTTGGTAATAATCAATAATTCGATGATACTCGATATAGCGCATGTAAAATAACGGACTATACCCGTCATCAAGCGGGTTTTGATCTAAAAACTCTTCGATTGACGCGGATAGTTTTCCATGCCATCCGCACACCAAAAATTTGTAAATCGATTGAATCATATCGCGCTGCTCGCGAATGACAATCAAAATTCGGGCTTTGGGAAAGCAATCATGTAATCTGTCGGCTACTTCTTTACGACTGGCTTCTTTTTCTCGTCTTCGCAAACCATAGCCTCCCCCGCCCGGCTGACCTGACATCTGTTCATGTGAAAGGACCGGCACTTTTTGATCTTGGAATGCCATCTCAATATTTGGCCAGAGTTCTGATCGTACTTTTTTCGGATCAAATTCAAAAGGATCTGTTTGAATGAAGATAGTTCTCAGTTGTATTCGGTCAACAGGCGAGCAAAATCCGTTCTTCTTATCATCGAATATTTTTCTCTGGAGAAATGATGTGGCCGTTTTGTGAAAGCCAATGTGAATCAGTGGGCCGGAATATTTTTGATCACCATCCAAATGTTTAGGCTTTCCAGTATCCATCATTTTCAAGGTCTGAGCGCTGGTCTTTTGATATTGAATAGCTGTAGAGCGACTTTGTAACAATATTGTCGTAACCACCATCATTCCGTTTATAGATTGGAAAATCCGCTAATGGCAAAAATGAATTGATGATATATCCGATTTCGTCCTGCCCCATCATCAACCTTGGATAGGTACTTCCGGTAGTACGGAGATTCATCTCCTGGGCTTTTTCAACTCCGTGTTTATCCGGTCTGAACTGAATCGAAAGTGGACCGTATCCTCCCTCCTCAATAAATGCCTCAGCAAATTTTACAGCCAACTCTTCAAGTTCTGGATTTTTTACTCGCTGGAGGCGCATCACAGCCCCGAAATGATGATGATTTTCGAGGCAATAGACTTCACCAATCTCGCCATCGTGAAAAACCGGAACATAACAGGTATGGTGAAATACATCCGGCACTTCCGAAAATAGTGGTAGTGGTCCGTCAAATAATTCAAAATAGGATTTCAGCTCATCCGCCTTGCCAAGATATTCCTGTAATATATATCCTTCCTGTTTTTGGAAATAGAGCACTTCACCCCGGTTTCTCACAAAAAAAACACCTTTTGAGGCATACCCCTCCCTCAGTTTTGCAACCATTGGATAACCAACTCGTTCTGTGAAATCCTGAAGGGTACTCTGGTCTATTGATGAATCAAGTTTCAATGTTTCAGCAAAAGGAAGATTGTGCTTTTCACAGAATTGATAGCTCTGCCATTTATCCAAGGCAGCATTGATGGACTTTACACTTCCCAAAGGCAGAAGCCCCGGCAGAGATTGATCCTCATTCAGGATTTTTTTCATGGCTGCGGTGTCGGCATCTCGGGCGGGAAGAATCAGGTCCGGTTTTACTTTTTTCAGAATCTCTCTGATTTTTGGAGCATACTCAGGTGAGGCTGTGAGGGGAACTTTATAGCATTCATCACACCTGAAATTATTCCCGGATAATGCAAGACTGTTTGTTCCAGTGATGTGAACCAAATCGCGACGATTGAACTCTGAAAACTCTAGCGCATCCAGAATATTTTGTCCCACCAGGCTGCCAACGCTGACAATCAAAATTTTGATTTTCTTCGTGCCCCTTTCACGAGTTATCATAGTAGATTTCGGGCCTCCACACCCCTCTTATGAAACAGACTGAGAATGATTCTGTAGAAACTAGCTTGATTAATTACGATTATACGTTTTTTATCATTCCCCAAAAAAATGATTAATTGTCCGGTGTTTTATTCTTCCAGGGAAATGTATCTCTTTTCTTTTCTACGTTAAGGAATTTGCACAGATCCGTATAGGCATGATCATCTGCCACATTTAGAATCAAAAGATCATCCGGCCGATGTCTGAAATATTTTTTAACCTCTTCATTATGGGTCACATATCGTTTGATCAAAATCTCTTTTTTGTATGGATCATTCTCAGGCGTGTTATTTACAAGACGATTTATATGCCAAGGCCTTCCTTTGTAAATATAAGTTGCTTCCATCAGGTCTTCTTTCGTTGGAATTCTCCCACCCTTACCATACTTCTTTGACTGAAAACGTATCACCGAATCGTACCACTGTTCGGGCGAATCTCTGACTGTAAGGATAAATTTACTGCCTTTAAACGCATTGTCTAATGCAATATATGTAAAATCGTAACTGAAAGGGGCATCCTGAAAAAACTGGGCTGTTTTACAATACTTGATAATTCTCCTGAAATCACGTTTTGCCCAATCGTCAACCAACTCTTCACCGGTTCTCTGATTTCCAACTGTAAACCCCAATTCCTTGATCGCATATTTTAATGAAGTTGTACCAGTTTTGTTTGCACCAATCCCGAAAATCTTAGGTTTCCCAAGTGCTTTGACTCTTTTTATTAACGGAAATAAAGGGCTAGCAGCAGGTAAGAAAACATCTTTAACTCCCAATCTCAATCACCGATTTTTTTTCTGATTTACCCTTAATCTAATCTCTGGCAATCACTTATAATATAGTAAAGAAAAGATATCGTTATATAAAGGGAGAGAGTATTGAGCATAAAAAAACCCACAGTCGAACTGACCTGTGGGTTGGGATTGGGAAATCAAAAAAACATTTACAGTAGAACAGTATCTTTGTCCGGATTTTTTAATCCTGCGTCTTTCTTCGGTGTTACTGCGCTACGATTGTATTCTTCTAACGTGAACTCATCGACCAAAATTGTATCATATCGAGCCTTTTCAGTTTTTCGAACTAATTCGGCCTCTTCATGAGTGATGATATTTTGCTCAAGAGCAGCATCCAGTTGTTTCAAAGCGTGAGCTTTTTCAAGCTTCTTAGCCTTAGTTGCTTTGTACAACTTTTTGTAAACCGGATATGATTTCTCAACCATCTCAAGGGCATGTTCATATTTACCCATTGCTTCATCACGACTTTTTGGAATGTAGATATCATCTGTCATTCGATCTCTTTGCTCGCCCCGAGTTTGCATCGCCTGTGCAACTTTATGACCCAATTTATCAGATGGTTTTTTCCCGATTCTGTTGATGCGAGACCACAAGGCCACCGGTCCACGGAAAAGCCAGCTTAAGCCTGGCACGTTGATTTCCGAAAAGATCTCGTCAAACGCAGTTTGAATTCGCGAGAAAGCCTCGTCCATGGCCCATTCGAAATAGACCTGATCCTCTTCCTGTTTTCCTTCAATCTCATAGCGGCGTAGTGTTGCAGTAGCAAGCAGCATCCAACTTAAGATATCCGCGTATCGGCCGGAGAGTTTCTCTTTCATTTTGAGAGCTCCACCGTACGAACCGAGAGCAATATCTGCCATGAAAGCAAAGGTTGCGGATGCCCACGCCAGTTTTTTGTAATACCTGGAAGCGGGACCACTAACCGGCGAACTTGCCAGGCGTCCGCGGGTTACACTCAACACCATTGACCGAATCATATTTTGAATCGCGTGGCCAATGTGTTTCCAGAAATTGTCATCGAACTTTTTAACGTCTTTGTTCATCAACGCTTCGATCTCTTTCAAGGCATACGGATGACTCCGAATCGCACCCTGGCCAAATATCATCAATGTTCGGGTGAGAATATTCGCTCCCTCAACCGTAATAGCAATCGGCATGGCAATGTAGTTATGTGCAAAAATATTTCTGGGTCCACGGGAAATACCGGAACCGCCCACAATGTCCATCGCGTCATTCACAATTTCGCGTCCAAGTTCTGTGAAATTATACTTGGCGATAGCTGTTACAACAGCCGGTTTCGCTCCTTTATCCAATGCTCCGCAGATGTATGTTCGGGACGCATCCAAGAGATATGTGTATCCGCCAATTCGGGCCATCGGTTCTTCAATGCCTTCAAATTTTCCGATATTCAGTCCGAACTGCTGGCGTATCGCCGCATAAGCTCCAATGGCGCGGGTAGCAACTTTCGCTCCGCCGACGGATTGTGCAGGCAATGAAATTCCGCGACCCACGGCCAGTGATTCCATCAGCATTCGCCAACCGTTTCCGGCTCCCTCTTTCCCACCGATGATCGCACTGATCGGTACGACGACATCTTTACCCCGAACTGGGCAATTGTAAAACGGAACTCCGAGCGGGTCATGCCGTTTCCCGAGCACAACACCTTCCGTATCACTTGGAATCAGGGCAGCGGTTATTCCGAGCTCCTCACCTTTGCCAAGCAGGTTTTCAGGATCGTGGAGTTTAAAAGCCAAACCGATCACTGTAGAAATTGCCGCAAGCGTGATGTACCGCTTCTCCCAGTTCAGTTTAAGGTAAAGTTCACCATCCTTACCTTTAAACACTTCCCCGTGGCTCTGCATTGAACCTGCATCCGATCCAGCATTAGGTTCCGTCAGTGCAAAGCATGGAATCTCTTCCCCTTTTGCGAGTCGCGGCAAATAATGCTCTTTCTGCTCTTCTGTTCCGTAATGCATCAATAGTTCAGCCGGACCGAGTGAATTTGGGACCATAACAGTTGTAGCCAATGGTCCGCAACGCGAGGCAAGTTTGGCTATAATTTTACTATGAGCATTTGCTGAAAATCCATGGCCGCCGTACTTCTCAGGAATTACCAATCCAAAGAAGCGTTCTTTTTTAAAATACTCCCATGTTTTTTTATTGAAATCGCGGCGCTGGAAGACATCCCAATCGGAAACCATTGAACACAACTCTTCAACAGGACCATCCATGAACTCTCGTTCTTTTTTTGTTAACTCAGGGTATTCCTCTTCACTCAACTTTTTCAGATCGGGTGTGCCTGAAAACAGTTCTCCTTCTACCCAAACGGTCCCGGAATCGATGGCTGTTTGTTCCGTTTCTGAGATGACCGGAAGGATTTTCAATTTATCCAATAAGTTCATCAGCGGTCCCGAAAGTATCGCTCGCCGAATCGGTTTGATGTTAAATATCAAAGCGAGTGCAACGTAAACACCAATCAACCAAATCGGGGCGCCAAGTCCTGTTAATGCCGCCAAACCTGCGATCGCCCATAACCAAAGCGGGGCACCGGTATATCCGAATAGCAATAGAACGAAGATGATCGACCCCAAAACGGCCCAGCCGGAAATTCCTTCAAAAAATGTAAGTTGCTCCAATAATGATTCCATAATTGTCTCCTGTTATGCGGGTGTTTTTTGTATAATAAATCCCTGTATAATGTGGTCGATAGCCTGGTCAATAAATTTGTTTTGCGGGATTCGGGTATCGAGTCTTTTGCTCAAAATCACAGATACAACTCCATGCAGCTGAGCCCAAAGTGTATAAGCGCTCACTAACGGATCATCGACATCAATCAATCCCTTTCTTTGTCCTCTTTCTATGATTTCTGCTGAGAGTTCATACGCACTTCGAATCTGCTGAAATTTCTCTTTCGGATACTCAGGCATCTCCTCTGGACGAACCATATAGATAATTTCGTACTCTTTTGGCCGCTCAAGCGCAAAACGGATATAACATCTGGCT
>CAYRDO010000031.1:0-27471 GCA_964422985.1 uncultured Rhodohalobacter sp.
CCTTTCCAAAACAGATCATTCCAGGATACGCTCAGGGCATGCTCTCCAAAGCCCCGGGCCACTTCGGCCGTTTCGGCCGCAAAGATACCCGTATTTGCCAAGACGTACGCCAAGGCTCCCGCACCCACTACATTTGCAAATAGCACAATACCCCAAACGCGCAGTAGAGCGGGCACGCTGGCAATTCGCGTAAGTACATGCGTGACAGGGGTCAGGGTATTTTCGGTAAACAGCTGATATTTACCAGCCACTATCAGTATAAATCCCAACGGATACAGCATGTTTCCAAGAAATAACGAAGACTCCGGACCTACAGCAGTGGTCATCGCAGCACGGGCTACAAACGTAAGACCGATGGACAGTCCAGCAGCCACACCACTTAAAAAAAGAAGACGGATAGACCGGCTAAAGTCCTCATCAGCTGTGGCAACAATGCGACGAAAAATTTCATCCGTTGAAAATATATCACGAACGGCCTGTCCTCCAGCAGGAGCACCGCTTTGAGACTGGTCAATTTGTTCTCTAATACTGTCTGTCTTCATGTCACTTTTTTATATCATTAATCGAAATATCAAAATCCCTTTTCTACCTCATCTTCCTTTTCAGTAGACCCTATACAGTAAATTTTTTTGAATTTATCTTTCCGTATTTCATATTTATGATCATAAATGTTTGTGATATAACTAATGAATAGTACAATTACCTGTGAACCCGTCTGACCGAAAAGACAACGGCCTGAAGTGGAGTTTGTAAAATTTTTCTATTACTCTTCTATGCTGTGAGTGTCCCGTACGCTGCTAAAAGTCAGGTCCAGCATGCTCCATTCTCCATTCTGGTCTTGATAGACTTCGGTAACTGTAAACTCATTAGATACTGTATTACCCCGCACTTCAGCCTCAAGGGTAATTCGGTTCCAAAGAATCACAGTATTTCCAAAGGTTTCTACGACAATCTGGTGGACGTCTGCATTTTTGTACCAGATGTTTCCAGTCTCAATAATTTCGAGCTCACGCTCCTTTCCCCAGGATCCGCTCATATGAACAAACCTGGCATCGTCGTTAAAAAGAGTGGAAAGCTCGTCCACATTTTTATCAGCCATCCATTGCCATTTCTGTTGGGAGAGATTGGTGATTTCCTGAACAACCTCAGTATTCTGAGCCAGAGAAGGTATTCACAACGAGACGAATAGAATTGTGGCGAATAATGTTTTTAAATTGATGTTTTTCATGGTATTCGCGATTTATACTTTATGATTATTCTCTATAGAATATAATCAATTAACCTACCACCTATGTATATGGATTTCCTGCTTCCATTCTAAAATGAGTAAAGGTCGCTATTACAGGGTTGTACCGATTGAGTACGCCACCAAGTGTACCACCCCATCGGAATCAGTATATAAGCTTTTTCCACCCATTGTGAAGAAAGTGTCGTTGAATCATTTGGGTCATGTTCAAAATAAAGATACTCCTGCCCGTCATATCGAAAGAGACCTTCCCTTCCACCAAACCACATAAAACCATGTTCATCTTCTGTAATAGCAATTTCAGGAGCTTCAATGGGTTCAAATGTAGCAGTTCCAAGTTTCGGTGTTTGGGAAACGTGGTTAAGTAAAAGGCTGTTTCCTGAACTTGCTGACTTTCAGTTGGGGCGGTTTGGGCTAATAAATCATTCAAACAGAAGCATAGGGTACATAACGCCACTAATAATGCACATATATTCACTCTCATATCGTGTTGGATTTAAAAATTGCAGAAGGAAAAATATTATATGCGTCTAATTTTATACATATAAACCAACAGTTATAGAATCAGTCTACTTTTTGCTGAAAGTTTATAGTGAAAAGCAGAAATATTGGAAATTAAATAGCAACAGAGAAAAACTTGAAGTCTTCTTTATTGAGTAGTTATAGTATTGTCAAGTAATTTTCACATCCCCGTTATTTAGTTTCAAAATCTGGCCAACAAACTTTGCATTTTCTTACTTGCTTCTCATTAAATGAGATTTGATTAGATACTCTCAGCCTCTTTAAGAGGCATTTAAGGGTCATGGAGTGAAAACATCTAATTCCTTCCGGGCGTACTTGCCAAAAGCCGTTACGTATTTAATTATCAATACGTAACGGCTTTTTTGTTTGTCAGATTCTATCAAACAAACAAAGTGGATAGTTAAATAGATTTTGGAAAAGATAATTGATAAATGTTCAAACTTATTCCAAAGAGAAAGAGTCAGGAGCTACACTAAATGAATGAAACAAGAGCAATAGCTAAGGCTGTGATATCTCAAGGGAAGCGATCGTAGCTGGCACGAAAAATGGTGCAGATTGCTTAGGGATTAAAAGACATTGAAACTCCTTGAATAGTAGGAACCATTAAATTAAAATATTCTATTTAAGAAATTCTACTATACAAGAAGCAATAATAATTTTAATCTAATTGGATTAATAGAAGCAGTTTAATTAAAGTATGATACAGATCTAAAAATCAGCTTACTTGATTTTTAATAAACTGTAGGTTTAATGTGCTAACGGCATTTCTTTTTAGCATGTTAATTGATTCATGTTCTTTACGAAGCTCATTCAGGAATAAATTGGTAGGGATTCTTTTTCAGAAGTATAAAAAAGACGAGAAAATTTTAGAGTTCCGATGTGGTGTAGAAATTAAATCTTTACTTCATCTTCAATAAAAAATTGTTGGAGTAATAACTCTGTCTCAATAAAAGTTTTTTTAAAGAGTCCGAAAAGTGTTGGTAGTACAAAGATCTAAAGAATTTATATATGCCTGACAGCATATATGAAATCAACAAATAACCTAAAAAATAAATAAAAGAAGGGGGGAGTTATGTTTCATGCAATTCTTAAATCTATAGTCTGTTTATTTTTGTTGTCATTGTTTGTTATCAGTTGTGAATCAGTCACATCCGACAATCAAATAACAAATAATTCAACAATCGAATCTACGTCAATTGCTGCCGAGTCTGCGTTAGCTTCTGAGACGAGAAAATTACTAGCGGGTATAAAATCAGCCACAGCGGCTTACCATAATGTTGATAGAGCTATAGCTGACGGATATGCACCAGCAGGTGGATTTGTTCCCGGTATGGGGTATCACTATGTAAATTTTGGTGAAGTTGATCAAGACATAGATCCCTATGCTCCGGAAGCGTTTGTTTATGTGCCGAATCCAGCAAATGATGCTAAACGTAGATTAGTGGCGGTTGAATATATCTATGCAGGTCCAAGCGGCCTTGATACCAATTTATTGGATGGTCTGTTTCCGGACATAGATGGAGACCAATGGGCATTTGTACCCGGAGTTGGTTGGACATTTCATGCATGGATATGGTATCCAAATCCTGATGGAGTCTTCAATGCTACAAATTCACGTGTAGGAGATGGGACTTAATGGTTTAGTCTTCAGAGGTAATCTTAACCCCTGTACTAAAAATGCAGGGGTTATTACAAATCGTCTCTGATTGTCGGACTTTAAAAGCTATCCGTTTGTCTTACATAGAGTACTCCTTTCTGTTCTCGTTTCATGATGATTTGAGTACCGTATAATCTGTGCTAATTAAAAATTAAAATTGAAGGTGAAACAATGCATTGCAATTTAAAAAAGTTGTACCAGGGCTACAGATCATTAAAAGATCTATTTGCTGTTGCAGTACTTATTTTACTAATAAGTTCATGTAATGATGGATTAATTGATTCGAACGATAAAAGTCCCGATTCAATAATGAACTCTGAATCTTTGGCAATGATGTCAAATAAAGGTGCAAACTGTGATAATCAAGTTAATAACACAGAGAAAAAGTTACTTGACTGCGTGACCCTTGAGGGAGTCCGCTCACATCAAGCAGCTCTTCAGCAAATTGCTGATGCAAATGGTGGATCTCGTGCCGCATTTACAACCGGATATGATGAATCTGCTGATTATGTAGCCAATGTATTAATGGGTGCCGGATATAGTGTTGAAAGACAGACGGTTGCAACTGAGGTTTTTTCAGTGTCAAGTTCAACTTTTCAGCAAATTTCACCGATTGCTACAAACTATACGTTTGACACAGATTACGGCGTAATGGATTATTCTGCTTCCGGGGATGTGACTCAGCAAGTAACTGCTGTGGATCTTGATTTGGGTCTTGGTAATACATCTACGAGTGGGTGTGAAGCATCGGATTTTGTTGGTTTTCCCGCCGGAAATATTGCGTTGATTCAGAGAGGAGCTTGTACTTTTCAATTAAAAGCTGAAAATGCAGCAGCCGCAGGTGCGGTTGGTGTCATTATCTTCAATCAGGGAAACACTAGTGATAGACTCGGGCTTTATTCCGGGACTCTATCTTCAGCGTATAGCGGGGGTATTCCTGTAATAGAAACCACTTATAGTTTGGGAGCTGAATTTGCATCAACTAACCCGGTTGTAAGGATTCAGGTTACCGGCGCAATTGAAACAGTAAGCGCTGATAATATTTTCGCAGAACTTTCAGGTAAAAATGATCAAAATGTCGTGATGGCCGGTGCAGCATTGGATAGTCCACAAGGAACCCCCGGTATTAATAATAATGGTTCTGGTGCATCTGCTATATTAGAAACTGCGGTAAAAATGGCGAAAGTAAAGCCACAAAATACTGTTCGATTTGCATGGTGGGTTGATAATTCCACTACATTACTTGGTTCAACGGAATATTTAAATAGTCTTTTAATAGACGAATTAGAGCGGATAGCGCTTTACCTTAACTTTGATGTCATAGGCTCTCCCAATTATGTAACGTTTGTATATGATGGAGATGATTCAGATGGTGTAAATATTCCACTTGCACCACCAGCCGGCAGTGATGTTATTGAAGACCTTTTTGGAACTTATTACGCCGGAATCAATCAGCCAACAAAAGCTTTTGACCTGTGGAATTCCTCGGCATCTCAGAATTTTCTATTAGTCGGTGTGCCCTCTGGTGGCATCTATTCTGGAAGCTTTGAAATTAAGTCACCGGGAGAGGCAGCAATCTGGGGTGGTACAGCTGGTGATCCATATGATCCCTGTTCATTTCTTGCATGCGACACGTTTGACAATGTGAGCCTGGAAGCCCTTGAATTTAATTCAGATGCTGCCGCATATGCAATTCTCAACACAGCAATGAACACCAGCCTCATCAACGGTGAAAAAGCGAAGGGTAATTTCAAGCCCAAACAAAATCATGCCACAGAATAATAATCTTGGAGACCAAAAAAGACTAATTGATTGAGGGAGTCTATAATTATACTAAATTCAAAAAACGGAGATATTATGAAGAAAAATAGATTAAGATGGATTACCGTACTAATACTGATTGTCGCCTTCATTGGTTATGCATGTCAGGATCAGACATTAGATTCTGTAGACGTAGCGAACGATTCTTCAGCACTATCTGCAGAGGATAGCAACTTTGCGAATGCCGGAAGCAATCAGCATAATTTTAGAACACATCTGAAGGGTGAAAACGAGGTGCCATCGGTTGAAACGAATGCCCAGGGTCAGGCAACGTTTAAGTTAAGTAAAGATGGTGAATCTATTCACTATAAGCTGATTGTTGCCAATATTGAAGATGTTTTCATGGCCCATATTCACAATGCTCCGGCCGGACAAAACGGTGCAGTTATTGTCTGGCTCTATCCTTCTTCGCCTCCATCACAACTCATAGAAGGACGATTTCAGGGTGTACTCGCTGAAGGCACAATCACGGTTGATGATCTTGTCGGAAATCTTGCAGGACAATCTATTGAAGATTTGTTAGACGAGATGAAAGCTGGAAATACCTACGTGAATGTTCATACCTTGCAAAATCCAGGCGGTGAGGTGAGAGGTCAAATCAATTAAAATGTAAATTTCAGAGATCTCATAGAAATCAGTTATTTTCTTTGTGGGCACTTATTGGAAATCTCGGTTACATCAATGTAATCGAGGTTTTTTATGCATTTCTATTTTTAAACAGGTGGATGTTCCGGGAGTATCTCGTCAAGTCCCGCTCGTTTCAAAAATGGATTTGAGAATACCGTTCGGGCATTTTCATCCAGGAGCATCTGTCGGCAGGAAAGCCATTCATCAACAGATGAGCCGTACATTTTCCGAACTCTTTCGCGAGTAAAATCACCTGCCTTACCCCAGTGAAGTGTGAAAGGAATTCCTGCGTCATCAAATGCTTCCCAAACGTTTCGAAAGAATGATCTGGTTCGTTTCGAATCAGTGCCATCGATGTCAATCACGCATGTTCTCTCAAAGCGGGTAAATCCAAGGAGTGCATCGGATTTTTTGACAAACCGAAGACCATATACACCTGCAAACGGTCCGTGTTGGTCAGTCACAGAGAGAAGTAACTCAAGTGCCTCATTCGTTCGGTTTAGAGGAATACCTAAAGCGGAACCTGTGGAGCTCCCGCCGTGAATGGAAGTGTACGAAAAGATCTCTCCAAGTGTACCCCATCGACCCGAAAATGGTTTGTATTGGCCATTTACAACTCCGTTGACAATAGAGGGAATGAGTGCCGGTACCTCATCCGTTATCAACCCGACAATATGCAGAAAATCATCTCCCGGTCGCGTGCCCCAATCGCCACCTCCAATTCGCGGATAATCATTCCGGTAGGGCCGCTTGTACATCATTGTGTAGAATGCACCGTCATCAAGATCGTAAGGGTTGATAACCACATCAAAATGAAAAGGCCGAACTCCGGGCTTAGGGGTAGAAAGTTCAGAGAAATCAAGTGAATTGATGGCATTTCGAAAAGCGTCATCAACCGGGGCTTGCATGCGATGGGCTTCGAGTAGAAAGATCGGTTCGGTCTCAATCATAGCTGCGTGGATAATTCCAAAGCTGCCAAAGCTGACCAACGCGGCGTTGAAAATCGAGTCATTACGAACCAACTCAGTTTGTAATTTTTGTACAAACTGATCGGATACTACAGGATAAGATGCTCGTTCTAACCAGATATGCCGAGACGGACTTACAATTAAATGTAGTCCGACTACATAGTTTTCAATGGCGCCGATGTCAATTGCGGAACCGTGCGAGCCCGTGGAAAAAGCACCTGCAATCGTTTGACCGTTACTTGCGCCTTGGGTTTTTAAAGACCGCTGTTTGTCGGCGAGATACTCATTTAGCTGAGCAATAGATGCTCCACACTGTGCAAATAGAAGATTTTCATTCGGGTTTTTATAATTCTCAGATACACTTTCCTCAGAAATTTGAAAGATCCAATTCAGTGGTTTTGTATTCAACACTCGACCGTCCATGGCAGCTACATCAGAAATGGACCATCCGCTTCCAATGGCTCTCAGTTTCTGATTAGCGTTGATAGCGGTCTCTATGAGAGATTGAATGGTCTGAACTGTAACCCTCATCGCTTCCACGTGTTCGCTGGCAGATGTTACATTGGGATTCCAGATGTCGTAAAGCCGGTTAACAGGCTGGGTAAACGTATTGTGTTTATTCGACCACTGTCCGGGATTTTTTTTGACTATTCTGGCTTTCATAAATGCTTTCTATTTCGCAAATATTGAAATGGCACTTTGCTATATTTGTCCGTTTGGCGAGGGTTCCTTCGCACATCGCCACTCAACGTCAAGCGGTACCCACATTCCCAACGTGGCTACGGATACAATTGAGTAACCGAAATTGGTAGTGATGTGGACTTCATCTAACGCATTGCTGACACAATCTGTGGCTCGGACATTATCCGATTGTATCAACCCCCATAAAAATGAATGAACGGTTCGATGTTCATAATCGGTAGCCGGATCGGGTTTTGGGGCAGTTACGTGATAGTGATAGCATCCCGTTTGAATAAAGAGCAAACAAATCACGAGAAGTATCCACAAGGAATAATTCGTCGATTTATTACTTGTACGGATCTCTGTTTGATTCAGGTTTGAAGTAGTCACTCCAGGTCTCATCATCATTCTCTTTTGATACTAAAATTACCGGCTCAAAGTGAAGCTATGCTAACAAGCTTTTTGTACTCCTGATTTCGCTTATTTTAGAATAGATCATTTTCAAATGATTCGCAACTAACCCCTTCTGCAAAGCATATTTTTATGATGATTAGATACACAGGAATGTTTAAGGTCCATACGCTGGTATTGGCTCTATTCATCGATCGCCCAAAATTATAAAGGCCAAACCTGTGGTACAATCAGAACGGTAATAATCCCTAAAAGCAAGTTCAAAGGGGCGCCAACTTTTGTAAAATCCGTAAATTTATATCCTCCCGGGCCATACACCATCAGGTTTGTTTGATATCCGATCGGAGTGGCAAAACTGGCGGACGCTGCCATCATAATTGTGATCGCAAAAGGTGTGTAACTGAGCCCTAATGATTCGGCCAAAGAGATGGCAATAGGAAACACCAAGACCGCAGCAGAATTGTTGTTGATGATTTCTGTTAACACTGTCGTTGCCAGGTAAGTCATGCCCAAAACAAAATAAATATTCTGTGAAGAGAAACTTAACACATGAGTTGCCAATGCATTTGCTGTCCCGGTAATTTCAAGTGCATTTCCAAGCCCAATCGATGAAGCGATAACAATCAGAACGGCCCAATCCACATTGTCTTTTGCGGCTTTCGTTCGGCAGCAACCGGAAATAACCATAGCACCTGCAGCCAGGAAAGATGCTTGAAACATGGTTAGAATCCCCATGGTTACCAAAGCCACCATACCGCCCAGAATTATCCAGGCAAGAGTGGATTTTTCAGTGGCAAGGTTGTTGTGCCCTGAAATGGGACTTATCAAATAAAATTCTTTGGAGTTTCTATACTTCTCAAGAAAGGCGGGGGCGGTTTCAAGCAGAAGTGTATCGCCGGAACGAATGGTAATATCCCCAACCGTTTGCCGGATTTGCTCTCCATTTCGTGCAACCGCCAGAACTACGGCTTCATACATATTTCGAAATTTCACATCTTTTATGGTTCGATGGTTAACGGGGTGTGACGGAGAAATCACAGCTTCCACTAGCATACGGTCGCGGCGAGGGGTATCCAGTTTGAATATTTGATCGGTAGCGGGTTTCAGTCCTTTGATCTGTTGAAGGTCAATCACGGAATCCAGAATGCCTATAAAAACAAGATGATCTCCTTCTTTGAGACGTTGATAAGAATGTGTGACAGGGATGATAGAATCGTCTCTGTAAATTTCTATGAGATAAAGACCGGGTAGATCATATAATCCCGCTTCTTGTATTGTCTTTCCGGCCAAGGTACTTCCCATCTCAACAACCATTTCAATAGTGTACTCGCGTGGGTCATCAAACGTATCGAACCCGGAGCCCCGGTCGGGTAACAATGTATGTCCAATGGTGATCATATATATCAATCCGACTAGTGCACAAGGAATTCCCACATAGGCCAGTTCAAAAAGGTGGATGGGAGTGGAGTTGTCTTCTGCAAGTAATAAGCCATTTACAACCAGGTTGGTGCTGGTTCCGATTAAGGTGCATGTGCCGCCAAAAATGGCTGCATAACTCAAAGGGATCAGAAATTTTGAAACATGTAATTTGTTTTTGCGAGACCAACTTTCCAGGGCGGGTATGATGGAAGCCACCACCGGTGTGTTATTGATAAACGCGCTGACAAAAATCACAGGGAACATCAGCCGAAAAAGACTCATGCGAATGTTTTGAGAAGCGCCAATAATTTTGTGCAGAATTGATTGAATAGCTCCTGTTTCTTTTAGTCCCGCAGAAACCACATACAGAGCAGCCACAGTTAACATACCTTCATTAGAAAATCCCACTAAAAGTTCATCGGTGGGAACAATATTCAGAATCAACAGAACAGCCAGACCGCACAAAAAAACGATATCGGCCGAAATGCTTGTGGCAAATAATGTTATGAAACAGGCTATAATAACAAAGACAACAACCCATCCGGCAAGGACCATAAGTGAAAATATCAGATGTTGATTTTCCCAACAAAAAAATCAAATTACAAAAAACTATTTTTCGGAAGAACTGTTCAGGTAGTGAAAAAATATTTTTGTAGAAGAGTGAAGGATCTATCGGAAGTTCAAAAAAAGATGTACATTTCTTCTGCACCGAGCGAGTGATATCGTTCATACCTACCAAGAGAGAACGAGTAGAGTCCAACAGCGGGTGACGGCAACTGTAGACTTAGTATCTGTGGAAACGAATGCTTACCGCTAATAACCGCCAGTTTTGGAGTTCCCGAATAGGTTTAATTCTTGCCATGGCCGGGAATGCTGTGGGGCTTGGAAATTTCCTTCGCTTTCCCGTTCAGGCCATTGAAAACGGTGGCGGCGCGTTTATCATCCCCTATATCATCTCCTTTATGTTGATGGGCTTGCCGCTTCTGTGGGTAGAGTGGGCAATGGGCCGCTATGGGGCGCGAAAAGGAAACCATACGCCGCCATTTATCTTTCGGTCGATGGGGAACGGTTTTTGGATGTATGCAGGAGTGTTGGGATTGTTCATCAATATTACCATGGCTGCGTATTATATCTATATCGAGTCGTGGACGTTGGCCTACACCTGGTTTTCTCTGACCGGAAGTTTCAACACCCTTTCGCGGGAAGCCGTTGTGGAGTTCTTTAATTCCTATGTAGGATTGAATGATGTTTTTATCAACTTGCCTTTCGGAGCCATTGTCTTTTTTCTGATTACGTTGGGGGTAAATACATGGGTTCTATCACAAGGACTTGTAAAGGGAATTGAAAAAGCCGGCAAAATTTTGATGCCCCTTCTGTTGATTTTTGGAATAGCCCTGGCGTTGCGGGCAGTCACACTCGAGGAAGGTGTTCTTGAAGCTCAATATTCCGCCACGGTTGGGTTGAACTATTTATGGCAGCCCACCTTCAGTTCCCTGGCTGATCCCGGTGTATGGCTGGCGGCCGCCGGTCAGGTGTTTTTCACATTATCATTGGGGATGGGAACCATTATATGTTATGCATCCTACATTCGCGCCCGGCAAGACATCGCCCTCAACGCTATGTCGGCCGGATGGATTAACGAGTTTGTGGAGGTCGTTTTGGGTGCTTCCATCGTTATTCCGATTACAGTAGGCTACATGGGCTTGGGCTGGACACTCGAAAATGCCGGTTTTATGATGGGATTTCAGACCATGCCGTTCCTCTTTGAACAATGGGGAGTTTTAGGTTCCACCCTGGCAGGCTTACTTTGGTTCGGACTTCTCTTTTTTGCCGGAATCACCTCGTCTCTCTCCATGGGCACACCGTTTATGTCCTTTATGCAAGATGAATACAACTGGAGTATCAAAAAATCTGCGGCCGCTTTTGGAGTTGTTACCGGCATTCTTGGAGCCGCATGTATTCTCTTTTTTGAACAAGGAGTTTTCGATGAATTCGACTACTGGAGCGGAACTGTTTTGCTGGTGGTATTCGCGTTTCTCGAAATCCTTTTGTTTGTAAAAGTATTCGGTATGGAGCGTGGTTGGAGTGAAATTATCCGCCACGCCGATATTCGGGTACCCGTTCTGTTCAAATATGTGATTCAATACATAACTCCCATTTTTATTGGTGTAGTTCTTTTGGGATCAATCATTATGCCGGAAAACAACGATTGGGTGGGGGCGATTTCATCACTGTCTCAGGGAAATGGATGGCCTTTCGATGCGAATAGTATCATCTCAAGGATTTTTCATCTGAATGAACCGACATATCATTGGTTTGAGAATCATCAAGTTACTCAGCTATTTGTGATTGATATGACCCGCCTCCTGCTGTTACTCATTTTTGCGGGGTTATGTGTGATGTGTTATCGGGCCTCTCAACGCAGAAAAAGGGAAGAGACAGATCATCTCACAGAATTTGAAAAGGAGGAGTTATCATGACGACTTCAGCCTTAATAATGATGCTTGTTGTACAGATTACAGTAACCGCTGTAACCGCGCGATTGCTGCTTAAAACATTTAAAAAAAATAATAGAGAAAAGGAGGGTGGCCAATCTTCGCCACGATAATATGAGATTTTTTCAACATGCCAATTATCCCTTTGTGAAATATCGTTTTTTGGGATACCTGATATCCGGTTTCCTGATTACGATTTCAATTGTAACCATTTTCGTTCGCGGGCTCCAATACGGTATCGACTTTAAAGGAGGAACGGACTTAATTATATCATGCAACGAAGAAGTGAACGTGTCAGAAATTCGCACTCTTCTCTCAACCGTTTTCGGTACAGAGCCTCAAGTGCGCGTATATGGATCGCCCACGGATCTGCAAATCAGGACCGATGTAGATATTCCGGGTCAAAGTGTTGCCGGGGTGGTTTCACGAACACTTTCAGATCAGTCTTGTACCGTATTAAGTTCCAATCAAATCGGGCCAATTTTTGCCAGAGATATCCAGGAAGCTGCCTTTAAAGCTACTATTTTTTCCATTATCGTCATCGGTGTATACATCCTGGTTCGATTCAAAGAACCCTCATTCATGATTGCTGTGATTCTTACATTAGTCCATGACACGCTAATCATTGTGGGCATCTTTACTCTTTTGAACGGCGTGCTTCCTTTTGATATGGATGTGGATCAAAACCTGGTTGCGGCACTTTTGACGATTATCGGGTATTCCATGAATGATACGATTGTGGTCTTTGATCGCATCCGTGAAAATCGAAATCTTCATCGGGGTAAGCCACTTCCCGAGCTGGTGAATCTCAGCATCAATCAAACCATGAGCAGAACGGTTGTAACATCGCTTACAACTCTTTTTGTGGTAGTGGTTTTATTTTTATTTGGAGGCGACTCTTTACGAGCTTTTTCATTTGCGTTAACGATCGGAGTAATCTTGGGGACCTATAGCACCGTCTTTTTTGCGTGCCCGATGGTTGTAGATCTGCCCAAAGAGAAGATTTCATTCAGCAAGAAAAAAACATCGTTTCCAAAGAGGTTCAGGAGTGAACCAATCTTACATCCAAATAGATGATGAGGATTTTAATTATTGGGGCTTTTCAGCGATTCATTTAAAACAGGTTTAAATTTTAAAGACAGGAAAGTCGGGTTTCCCTTCTGTTAGATCATCTATTTTTGGAAACAATTTCAGAGATTGATTCAATGAAATTGTTCTTGATCAGGTACTATACTTGTGGTATTTTTATAAGTCTTATTACGAAATGATTTTCGTTCCTGCACCCGTAGCTCAACTGGATAGAGTACCTGACTACGAATCAGGCGGTTACAAGTTCGAATCTTGTCGGGTGTACTTTTTGAAAGTCCGTTTAATTCATTTTAAGCGGACTTTTTTAGTTTTTAGGAAGATGTTAATCTTCCATATGTAATAGTTCTGATTACCCATTTCTACCAGGGAAAAGTTACCTCCTCACTTCGGTTTATTCGAACTTGCTATTCTCAGGAAAAGCGTATTAATTATTTAAAGGACGTCTCGATAGCTCGAATTCTACCTTTGAAAAAACCGCAATGTATGACCTGAATGATACAGAACTGGCGATAAAAATCAGGGCTGGTAACAAAAAAGCTTTCCGAGAAATATACGACCGTTACCACGTTCAGATGTATTATATTGCCAAAAAGTATGTAAAAAGTACAGCCTTAGCCGAAGATGCTGTTCAGGATATTTTTGTGAAATTGTGGGAGAAGAGATTCACCATTGATGAGACCAAATCAATTAAAGGATTTCTTTTCACCATGCTCAGAAATCATGTGTTGAACATGATTCGTGACAGAAAAGATGAAATCGTTTCAATATCAGGGATTGAATCAAAAAAGCTTCCTCGTCAAAACTTGACGGAGGATGAACTGATTTACAAAGAATATCATAATATTGTTAAAGAGGGCTTGAAAGAATTATCAGACAGAAAGAGAGAAGTTTTTGAGCTGAGGACGCTACAAGGTCACACCAATTCTGAAGTTGCAGATCTTCTGAATATCAACATTCGAACGGTGAAGACACATTTCTATAACAGTTCGAAGTTTATGAGAGAGTATCTGAAGAATCACGCCGGTTTATTGGGGGTATTATTTGTTTTTGGACTGATTGCTCTTCTATAATCTCAGCAACTTTGAAATTCCGTTAGACCTGAAAATTTTTCTTTTTTGGGTCAACTACCACCGTTGAATTGTTAGCTTTCAAAAAAACTTTCCAAATAGTCTAATACTTTTGCCTTTCTCTTGTGTAGTAATAGTAGAAGCATGAAAAAAATATTACTGAATTAACTACACATGAATAAAAAACTCGTTGATAAATTCTTTGTCAATCAAACGACACCGAAGGAAACCGAACAGGTTTTAGAGTGGTTTGAAACACGTGAGGGGAAACAATATCTGCAAGAGAGACTGGGTATTGATGTAGGCTTGATGGATAGAAACGAACTTCGTGAAATGGTTCCCGAACTGGATTCGGAGAAATTATTCCATTCTATCGAGAAAAAAATCGGGCCGGAACGAAAGAAGGTTCCAGTCCATAAACGGGATTGGGTAAGTTACACTTTCAAAGCCGCTGCAGCGATCCTGGTTATTCTGTTAACCTCAGTTTTTTACATAACGAATTACACCGGACCAGAAGAACAAGTTGTTGAAAGAGAACCCATTCATTTTCAGACAAATGAAGACCATCATCGTGAAATCACATTGTCTGATGGCTCAGTCGTGAGGCTCAATAAAAATTCTGAGATTGTTATTTCTGAAAATTTTATGCGGGGTACCCGGGAAATTCAATTAAAAGGTGAGGCATATTTCGATGTAGCCCACAATCCGGATGAGCCCTTTATTATTCATGCCAATCACTCCACAGTTCAGGTTTTAGGGACTGCTTTTAATGTACGATCCATACCTGAATCTGATAATGTACAAGTTGCTGTTGTTGAGGGTAGAGTTTCCTTCACTAATAAAATGGCAATAGATGCAGAAACTCAGCAGGAAAATGGTGTGGTACTTACGAAAGGCCAATATGCATACATGGATATTGAAAACAGCAGATTCCAGGTAGATGACGTGGCAGTTCGAAACTACTTAGCCTGGAATAGCGGAAAATTTGAATTTGAAGGGCAGACACTTCAACAAGTTTGTATACAGCTAAATAGAATTTATGGCGTTGAATGTGGTTTTTCAGAATCATCGCTAAAATCCATTCCACTTACTGCAGAGTTTAGTAATGAGTCATTAGAGAAAACTCTATCAGTCATTGCTCTTTCTTTAAAACTAGAATTTAGTGTAGAAGATAATAATGTGAACTGGTCAGAAACCGGTCAGTAATACCAAATAAGAGAATACATAACCAAAACACCATAACCATGAAACCATCAATACAAATGTCTAGCAATAATACTATTGATATATGGAAGCGGTTTCAAAAAAAGTTAGTGATGTCGGTAGTGTTGACCATTATGCTTTTTTTAGCTGTTGAAAAGCCACAGGCGCAAAGTCAGGATAACAATATCTCAGAAAATACTTTTGCGCAACTTGCTTCGGCAGATGACGAGTCTGATTCGAATCGGATGTCAATCAAGTTTGTAAATATTTCCATTCAGGAAGCACTTGAAATTGTGGCAGAAAAGGCGAAGGTGGGTTTTTCATACAATCCCGTGGCCATTCCTGATAAAAAGATTACGCTGGAAATGAATAATGTTCAGGCACATGAAATTCTCTATAAAATATTAGAGGGAACAAACTTAGAACCTGTAGTGCCCGAGAGTAAAGACGTAATCGTTATTCGTGAGAAAGAAAATCTGAATGTTGATGAAATCTTGATTCAAAATATTTCCGGTACAGTTACAGATGCTCAAACCGGTGAAGCTCTTCCGGGAGTGAATGTGATTGCCGGTGAAGGAGCCGGTGACTCGCCAATTGGAACTACAACTGGTATGAATGGTGAATATGAGATTGAAGTACCGGATGAGATCAATACTCTTATTTTTAGTTATGTAGGATATGAACGGTTAGAGGTTCCTATTGAAGGCAGAACAGAGATTAATGTCGAGATGGGGCAAGACGTTCAGATGTTGGAGGATATTGTTGTAGTAGGATATGGTACTCAAAGACGCCAGGATTTAACGGGCTCAGTGACATCCGTGACCTCCGATGATTTTGTTCAAGGCATAAACACTTCCCCGGGGCAATTATTACAAGGTAAAGTTTCCGGCGCACAAGTGACTCAAACCACAGGTGAGCCAGGTGGAGGCATGTCAATAAGAATAAGAGGTGCAAGTTCGATTAATGCGAACAACGAGCCTTTATATGTTATTGATGGATATCCAATAGATAACAGCTCTACGATTGGTGCAACAGGTGGCCCTGGTATCGGTAATGATCCAAGCCCCAGAGATCCGTTGAGCACATTGAATCCAAATGATATTGAGTCCATTGAAATATTGAAGGATGCCTCTGCCACGGCAATTTATGGCTCGAGGGGCGCAAATGGTGTAGTACTAATCACAACAAAGAAGGGCGAAAGAGGAAGTTTCCAAATTGATTATTCATTTAATGCAGGTGCTCAATCTGTTTCGGACAGGATCGAAGTTCTTTCAGCACAGGAATACATAGAGGTAATCAATGGTATCAGTGTAGAGGGAGGAGGCGAACCAGTTTTTAGCCAAGATGAAATCAATCAGATCGGTGAAGGAACAAACTGGCAGGATCAAATTTTCCGAACTGCATTTACTCAAAATCATAACCTTTCTTTTTCAGGTGGTACTGAAAACACTACATATAGAGGTTCACTAAACTATTTTGATCAGGAGGGGGTAGTAAAAAGAACCGGGATTGACAAATACATCGGTAGATTGAATGTTCAGCGAGATTTCGATGATGACAAGGGAAATATCGGTATCAACTTAAGTGCCAGCCTGGTTAATAATTTAAATAGTACTGAGAATCTTACGATTAATGAAAGTTCCGGTCCTATTAATGCAGCACTTTTATATGACCCCACTGAGCCCGTATATAACGAAGATGGGAGTTTTTATCGGTCTCCATTTTTAACGATTGATAATCCCATGGCCAAAGTGCAGGGAGTTGATACAGAAGGGAAAGATACCAGAACCTTCGGGAATGCATTTCTTCAGTACAATTTTACCGAGTCGTTAATAGGTAAGCTAAACTTTGGTTTCGACCTGATGAACAGTAAAAGAGATTTCTTTAACTCTTCTGCTACTATTAACGGAGATGGGTTAAATGGAGTTGCAGATATTTCTGTCCTGGAGAGAAATAATTTTCTCGCAGAATATACAATGAGATATGAGAAAGATTTTAATCAGAACCACTCATTAAATCTTCTCGGAGGGTTTACTTATGAAGAGTTCAATACGGAACTTTTTTCAGGTAATATTTCAAACTTTGTAACTGAAGAGCTTGGATACAATAACCTTAATCTTGGCGATACCGGAAATGATAATCTGAGTAGCTCAAAAAATGAAAACAGGTTGATCTCATATTTTGGCAGGGCGAATTATCAATTGATGAATAAATACCTGTTTACATCAACTTTAAGGGTTGATGGCTCGTCAAGGTTTGGAGCAAACAATAAATTTGGACTCTTTCCGTCCGTGGCTTTTGCCTGGAGACTTTCTGAGGAAGAATTTGTATCAGACTTTTTTGACGATCTCAAATTTAGAGTGAGCTACGGAGAGACTGGAAACGAACAAATTGGTAATGATGTCTTCCTTTCAACATTTGTACCAAGTGGAAATGTAGCGTTCGGTAGCACGGTAAATAATACACTGGCTCCATCAAGAATTGCGAATCCTGATTTGAAATGGGAAACGACAAAACAGTTTGATATCGGTGTAGATTTCGGTATATGGGATTCTCGAGTCAATGGTTCCATTGACTGGTTCTTAAAAAATACCGAAGACTTATTGCTTTCCCGCCCTCTTCCAAACGCATCCGGTTTTGGTTCAAGGGTTGAAAATGTAGGTGCGATTAAGAACAGCGGAATTGAGTTCCAAATTAGTACCAGAAACGTTCAAACCTCAAACCTTTTTTGGGAGACTTCTTTCAATGCGGCTTATATCCAAAGTGAGGTAACAGATCTTGGAGGTATCGGTCCCATTATTACCGGAAGTCTTCAGGATGTTGGTAACACCACTATTTTCCGTGAAGGTGACCCGATGTCTGCATACTATGGATTTGAAACGGATGGCATTTTTCAAACGGAACAAGAAGCGGCTAATTCAGCTCAACCTGAAGCAATTCCCGGCCACCTTAAGTTTGTGGATCAAAACGGAGATGGTGTAATAAATGCGGATGACAGGAAAATAATTGGGAAACCAACACCCGATTGGACCTTTGGGATCACCAATAATATAAACTATGGGAATTTTAACCTGAATATTTTTATACAGGGTCAGCTTGGTGCAGAGCTTCTGAATCAAAATAGATTACAAAGTGCAACACCTACCAATTTTAGAAGAAACAAAATTGCGGAGCAGGCTTTGGACAGGTGGACACCGCAGAATACCGATGCTAAATGGCCATCAGGGGTAAACTCTTCAGCAAATTTGGGCGGTAGAGAAGTAAATACTCTGTATTTGGACGACGCCTCATATGTACGTCTAAAAAGCGTAAGAGTCAGTTACAATATCCCGACGAATTTGATTCGGTCAGCATCAGTATATGTAACGGCGGAAAACTTAATAACATTTACAGATTATCTGGGTTCCAACCCGGAAGCTAATGCTTTGGGTTCAAGTAATGTGACGGTAGATATGAGTACGTTTCCCATATCTCGCACATTTATGGTTGGAATGAATTTAGGATTTTAAAAAAAGCAAAATAGGAGTCTATACTATGAATACTCGCAAATTTATCGTTTTAAAATCAGCATTCCTCTTGTTCCTTTTTCTTCAAGTAACAAGTTGTGAAGATGAAGTTACTACGCCTACTTATTCTGAATTAGCACCGGCTAGTGTGGTGACAAATCAGGAAGGGATCCAGGCAGTCTTAAACTCAGCCTATTCAAATGCTCACCTTACAACTTTTGATGGTCATGTTGCTTTTCACTGGATGTCTACTTTGTCAGCTGGGCAAACATGGAATAGAGGTGGTAGTATCGAGGTTTGGTTTGAGCAATATTCAAACTTTACCCATACAAGTGAGCACAGATACACTACCAGTTTCTGGACTCAACTTTACCAGGGAGTCAGAGATGCAAATATCGTATTGGCAAACATTGAAAATGATTCATTTAGCAGTGAATACATCCAACAAAAAATGGCCGAGGCAAAATTTATACGGGGTTGGTGTAATTACACTTTATATATGAATTTTGGTCGTTTGATATTATTCACATCACCTGATGACGATCCACTAAAAACCAGGGCATCTGAGGAGGAAACCATTCAATTTATTGAACAGGATTTAACAGATGCTCTTCAAGGGTTGTCAGATAACACTGCGGATGTTGGGTTGGCAACGAAAGGAACAGCAAGAGCCGTTCTGACAAAGTTTTATCTAAATACGAAGCAGTGGCAAAAAGCTGCAGATATGGCCCAGGATGTTATTGACATGGGTACATATGGATTGGTAGAAGAATACCCCGAAGTATTTGCAATTGAAAATGAAGGGAACCAGGAAATCATTTGGGCTCTTCCAAGAGTTGCTCCTTCTGTAAATAATTTGGTGAATGCTCTTACATTTCCACCAGATTATCCGTATCCACCGGCTAATGCTGTATTTGCAGCAAATACATATCTCTTCGACAGTTTCGTGAATTCATTTGATCCGAATGATGAACGAAGAGAGGTGATGATTACAGAGTACACTAGTCAACAGGGCGAGCATGTTCAATTACTCGGAAACGATCAAACCTATGCTTTAAAATATCCCTGGGATCCGGGTGCTGCGGGTCAGAATGCCGGTAATGATATCATATCTATTCGATATGCAGATATTTTACTCGCCCGTGCTGAAGCACTGAATGAACTAAACGGGCCAACTCAGGAAGCGATTGATCTAATTAATCAAGTAAGAGAAAGAGCGGAAGTACCGGCATTGGAACTTGGCGATTTCTCACAGCAATCTCTTCGAGAGCATATACTTCAGGAAAGAGAGTGGGAATTCTTTTTCGAAGGTCAAAAAGCCAGAGAGGATCAGATACGGCATGGTGTCTTTATAGAAAGAGCGCAGGAAAGAGGTCGAGCGGCCCAACCTCATCATGTGTTATTTCCAATACCTCAAACCGATATTGATGCAAATCCCGATCTCCAACAGAATGAAGGATACTAATGGGTAAAAGGAGGATTTGGAGTATTTGTTATTGGTCAAATCATGTGTGGCGAATAGTTGGTCTATCGCTACTAACTTGTTTTGCGATTGTTTGTAAGACAAATGAAGTTCAGGCACAAGATCGCCCGAATGTTCTAATTATCATGACAGATGATCAGGGGTATCACGATGTCTCCTACTATGGAACGGGAGATCTCCAAACGCCGAACATCGACCAGTTGGCCGATGAAGGTATGCGGTTTGATAACTTTTATGCCAATAGTTCGGTTTGTGCTCCCACCCGGGCAGCTCTGATCTCGGGGCAGTATCAGGATTTTGTTGGGGTTCCGGGCGTCATCCGAACCCACGCAGAGAACAATTGGGGATATTTAGATCCTGATGCGACTATGCTGCCCTCGGTCATGCAGGAGCATGGATACCACACGGCCTTGGTTGGTAAGTGGCATGTAGGCTTAGAATCTCCAAACATACCAAACGACCGTGGATTCGAACATTTCCACGGCTGGCTGGGCGATATGATGGATGACTATTGGGAGCATCGTCGGCATGGCATCAATTATATGCGTTTGAACAGAGAAACCATCGATCCTGAAGGTCATGCAACCGACCTGTTTACAGATTGGTCGGTGGATTATCTAAATGAACGAGCCTCCGAGGAAGATCCATTTCTTCTCTTTTTGGCTTACAACGCTCCTCACTTCCCGGTTCAGCCCCCCGAGGAGTGGCTGGAAAAAGTGAAACAGCGCGAACCGGAAATTCATGATACCCGGGCCAACCTGGTCGCTTTCATTGAACATATGGATGCCGGGATCGGGAAAGTGATTGAGGCTTTGAAGGATAACGGCCAATACGAAAATACGATTATTATCTTTACCAGTGATAATGGTGGTCATAGACCAAGCATGGCCAATAATGGGCCGCTGCGAGGTGCAAAGCAGAGCATGTATGAAGGTGGGCTGAAGGTTCCGACTGTTGTTACATGGCCTGCAAAAATAACCCCCGGTACAAGTACGGATCGAATTGCATTGACAATGGACATTTTTCCGACTCTTTTTGAAGCTGCCGGCATTTCTTATGACGGTCCGGTAAATGGGAAAAGTTTTCTGCCGACTTTATTGGGAGAGGAGCAACCTCCGAGAGAGGAACCGTTGTACTTTTCGAGACGGGAAGGCGGGACTCGTTATGGTGGTCTGACCATCCAGGCTGTGCGTTTGGGTGATTGGAAGCTAGTCCAAAACAGCCCCTTCAGTCCTCAGGAGCTGTATAATCTGGAGAATGATCCAACTGAAGAGCATAATCGAATCCATGATAATCCGGAAAAATACAAAGAGTTAAATGCTATCATGATGGAGTTTTTGCAAAAAGGTGGGCAGGTCCCATGGCAAAGACCCGAAGATAATTAAGAGTGTGGAATTGGGTGAGTTCTCACGACAAAGATTATTTATTAACAGGTTATGCAGTACAAAAAAGTGACCTTGAAGAGTCTGCGGTGCAGCGTAAGTTCTTCAAGCGTCGCGTTTTCGGATACGAACGAAACCTTCAAGGATCTTACGGACACTTGAAGGTTCTTTAACACAAAACACATTTGTTAAATAAGTAGCTAAGAATTGTATGTATAAATTTCAGCCTATTATTAAAATCAGTCTTCTCACATTTATTATTTTTGTATGTGCAAGCTTACCAGAAGTGTTGGCACAAGGTGAAAGTCGTCCAAACATTATCTACATATTATTAGATGATACCGGATTTGCAGATTTGGGATCGTATGGTTCGGAGATCTCTACGCCCAATATTGATCAATTAGCCAGGCAAGGACTTCGATATAATCATTTTGAAAGTCGTGCAATCTGCTCACCGACAAGAGCTGCTCTACTTACCGGGCGAAACAGCCAGTCTGTTGGAATGATGGATTTAGCCGGTGGTGATGAAGACGGACCCGCTCACTCGCGCGGATATATCACTCCCAAAGCGGCAACCGTTGCACAGATTCTCAGTGAAACTGGCTATCGAACAACGGCTACCGGCAAATGGCACCTTACACCCCGAGAGGAGATGTATGATGCTTCCACCAACAGTGCTACTACGAAGAGAAATTGGCCGACAAGTAAGGGATTTGACAATTTTTATGGATGGCTGATTGGATGGACGGATCAATACAATCCTTCAGGTAGAGGACAGAGAATGATCGAGGGAGAAGAGCCGGCCGAAGAATCCAATCCGGGCGGAGAACATGTTTCGGAAGAGATTGTCACACGTGCCATTCATTACCTGGAAGACGGCTTCAATAACAATCCCAAACAACCTCAATTTTTATACCTGGCATTTGGTGCAACGCATGCGCCAATTCAGGTGCCTGAAGAGTACATAGAAAAGTATGAAGGTGTTTATGACGAAGGGTGGGACCAACTGCGACTCGAACGGTTTGAGCGACAAAAACGAATCGGAATTATACCGAAAGATGCAGTTTTAACAGCCCGGCATCCTGATGACCCGCCGTGGAACAGTTTGTCGGAAGAAGAACAAAGAGTTTTTGCCCGTTTTATGGAAGTCTATGCCGGGTTTACGGAGCATACGGATGCACAAATTGGTCGGCTGATTTCCTATCTCAAGGAATCGGGTCAATACGATAATAGTGTCATTTTTCTGATGTCGGACAATGGTGCGGCTCCCGAGGCCGGAGTTGAAGGAAATTTCGAGCATCCGTATGGCGGACAAATGACTATTTCGGAAATGGATGCTCGGTTGGAAGATCTTGGATCTGAGAATTCCTCAGCATTATACCAAAGACCGTGGGCAAGGGTAGGAGGAGTGCCTTTCAAAAAATATAAACTTTGGCCGTATGGCGGTGGAGTCCGGGATCCGTTGATCATCTCATGGCCTGATAAAATCCGTGATAGCGGTTCTATTCGTACTCAATATGTGGAGACTATAGACATCACACCAACAGTTTTTGATATCCTGAATATTAAGGCTCCAGAAGAGTATGATGGAGTTGAACAGTTAGATATCCACGGTGAGAGTATTATGGATACGTTTACCGATCCTAATGCCTCAACCCGTACAACGCAGTTTTATGTGATGAGAGGAAATCGTGCGATCTATCACGATGGTTGGAAAGCGATCGCAATTCACGAGAATGGAACGGATTTTGAAGATGATAAATGGGAATTATACCATGTTAAGGAAGACTTTTCTGAAGCGGTAGATCTATCAGCGCAGTATCCCGAAAAGCTTGAAGAGCTTAAAACACTTTGGTGGTCAGAAGCTGAAAAGTATGGTGCTTTACCCCTTGTTGAATTTCGTTTTCCCTGGGAAGTGGATGATGAAGAGGACTAAGACCAAACCAAGGCTCTAAATATTTATGTAGATTTACCTCGAAAATTAATTCTAAAGTTTTGTTATGAAGAAAACAATTTTAGTCATACTCCTCGCATTTGGATTTTGCAGCCTTGACACTGTCGAGGCCCAAACTACCGATTCATCAAAACCAAATATCATCATCATTTTTACAGATGACCAGGGATATGGTGATTTGAGTTCATATGGTGCTCCCAACATTCGAACTCCCAACTTGGATAAGATGGCAGCTGAAGGCCAAAAATGGACCAATTTCTATAGTGCTGCTAGTGTTTGCACTCCGAGTCGTGCGGGTTTATTAACGGGTCGATACCCGGTTCGAAGCGGGATGGCCAGCGATGTTGAAAGGGTCTTGTTTCCCGATTCAAAAGGGGGCCTGCCTGATCGCGAGATTACATTGGCTGAACAGATGAAAAAAGCAGGATATGCAACGGCTATGGTTGGGAAGTGGCATTTGGGGCACCATGAAGAATATCTGCCCACAAATCACGGGTTTGATAGTTATTACGGTATTCCCTATTCCAACGATATGGACAGGGGACCAGACAATCCTCAGGAAGACAGCTATTTAGATGGATATTGGTCATTCGCTGAGGATCCGATTCCCTTAGAATACTTCAATGTGCCTTTAATGCGAGGTACCGAAATTATCGAGCGGCCGGCCGATCAAAATACCATCACGCGGCGGTATACAGAGGAGGGTATTTCTTTTATTGAAGAGCATCAGGATGAACCGTTTTTCCTGTATTTGGCTCACAATCTGCCACATATTCCGCTTTTTACTTCCGATGAATTCTCCGGCCATAGTGATGCAGGTTTGTATGGAGATGTACTTGAGGAGATCGATCATGGTGTAGGGCAAATCGTTGAAAAGTTAAAAGAGCTTGAGATTGCGGAGCAAACGTTGGTGATATTTACCTCAGATAACGGTCCCTGGCTTGTTTTTGATACCCATGGTGGGAGCGCCGGACCGTTGCGGGCAGGGAAAGGCATGACATGGGAAGGAGGAATGCGTGTTCCGGGTATTTTTTGGTGGCCGGGAACCATTCAGCCAGGCATTGTTACAGATATCGGCAGTACCTTAGATCTGTTTACAACGGCGAGTCATTTGGCCGGTGTAGAGTTGCCTGATGACCGAATCATGGACGGGAAAAATTTAACACCTGTATTATTGGGAGAGGGTGATTCTCCCCGGGATGAGATGCTGTTTTATCGTGGAGCAACACTTTATGCGGCGAGAAAAGGTGATTTTAAAGCTCATTATATTATTGAAGGTGCATACGGCCAGTTTGAGGAAAAACAAGTACTTGAAACCCCATTGCTATTCGATTTAAGTGAAGACCCGGGTGAAAAGTTTGATGTAGCAGACGAACATCCGGAAGTGCTGGCTGAAATTGAGAAGATGATCGAGACTCATAAAGAGAACCTGGTTGAAGTGAAAGATCAACTGGCAGAACGCGAATCTAATTGATTCTTCCATGAAGCAATTTGCCAAAATACCGTTTTTCATCTATTTGGTATTACTGGCATCTCTTCTACTTCTAACTACGGGCTGCAGCCAAGTAAATAGTTCTGAACAAACCCAGCCAAACATCATCCTGATTATGGCTGATGATTTGGGATATGGAGGCATAAGTAGTTTTGGTGATCCGGGATACGAAACGCCAAACATCGATCAGCTTGCTGAGGAGGGATTAAAGTTCACAAACTTTTATGCCAACTCAACTGTATGCACGCCAACACGGGCAGCACTTCTAACAGGACGATATCAACAGAGAAGCGGGCTTGAGGGGGTTATCTATGTTCAGGGTGAGACGCGTCAAACGGGGCTGGCTCAAAAAGAAATTACAATAGCGGAGCTCCTTAAAAATGCTGGATATAAAACCGGTGTGATGGGAAAATGGCATTTAGGTTATCGCGAGGAGTTTAATCCTGTGCACCAGGGATTTGATCAATTCTATGGATTTGTAAGCGGGAATATCGACTATCATTCCCATTACGATAATTCCGGAATCTTTGACTGGTGGCATAATGCAGATACATTGCGGGAAGAGGGGTATTCGACAGACCTTATTACAGAACATTCCATCGATTTTATAGAAGAAAATCAGGATCAGCCATTCTTCTTATATGTTCCTCATGAGGCCCCTCATGTTCCATTCCAGGGGCGGGGTGATCCGGCATACAGGTTTTCAGACAATGAGTTTAGCTATTACGGTCCTGTTGAAGATCGGCAAAGAGCTTATGTCGATATGATGATTGCAATGGATGAGGGGGTCGGTAAAATCATTAATAAACTTGAGGAGACCGGGTTACAGGAAAATACTCTGGTACTATTTATCTCCGATAACGGTGGGTTAGATGAGTACGGAAATAATGCACCGTTACAGGGAAGCAAAACCACTCTTTGGGAAGGAGGAATCCGTGTACCCGGAATTGCGTGGTGGCCCGGTAAAATTGAACCAAAAGTTACAGATCAACCCGTTATTACTTTGGACCTTTTTCCAACATTCCTTGGGTTGGCTAGAGCTGAAAAACCGGATACCCTGCACTTGGATGGGATAAATCTTTCACCTCTATTATTTAATGGAGATGAACTGCCAGAACGCAATCTGTTTTGGAGATATCGTGGACAAAAAGCAGTTCGGAATGGAGTGTGGAAATTATTGATCTCAGAGTCAGATACTCTTTTGTTTAATTTAGATGAAGACATTGCAGAACAACATAATCTGTCCGATCAGCATCCCGAAAGAGTATATAATCTCAGTTCAGCAATTGAAAAATGGGAGCAGGATGTACTGAGGGGTGTAAGTTTGCGAACGGACTGATCAAAAAGAAATTAAAATCAGAAACTTTAAAGCGGTATAAATTCTAGAAGGAGAAAAATGGCTTATTGTCGAATTTTATACACCTTTCTCTTTTTTCTCACCTGCTCAGGGTTGATAAAGGTAAATGCCCAAACATCAAAACAAGAAAAGCCGAACATAATCTTCATTTTGGCAGATGACTTAGGCGTTTCGGATGTAAACAGTTTCGATGATTTAGGGCGATCTTATTACGAAACACCCAACATTGACAAGCTGGGGAGTGAAGGCATGAAATTCACGCAGGCCTATACGAACGCTGCGAATTGTGCTCCAACAAGAGCGGCTATGATCAGCGGTCAATATTTTCCGAACCAGCCGATTTATCACGTGGGCCGACCCGGTGCAGGACGAAGGGATTCAGATGAGATGATTTCAGCCGAGAATGCTGATGAACTTCCTCTCGAAAAAATAACCGATGCAGAAATGTTGAAAAAAGCCGGATATGCAACTGCGCTTATTGGGAAATGGCATATTGGAAAATCTCCTGAATATGGTCCGCAACAACAAGGGTATGATATTAACATAGGCGGCACCGGAGATGGAAATCCGAGAAATTGGGAAGGTGGATATTTTCAACCCAATAATAATTCTGAAATTGATGATGCGAACGATGGTGAGTATTTAACTGATTATCTGACGCGAAAAGCTGTTGAGTTCATTTCAGAGAACCGTGATGGTCCTTTTTATCTGAATATGGCCTATTATACTCCGCATCTGCCTCTTCAGGCTCCCGATTCACTAGTTCAAAAATATGAGCAAAAAAATCCGGATCTGGGTCATGATAATCCCACGTATGCAGCCATGATCGAGTCACTGGACACGAATGTGGGGAAGTTGGTGGATGCTGTTGATGAGATGGGTATCGCTGAAAATACACTTATTATTTTTTACTCAGATAATGGTGGTTTGGGAGGCTATGAATTTCTGAATATCGACGGTGATAATATCTATGTAACTGGAGTAACCGATAATTCTCCACTGAAAGGGGGAAAGACAACCTATTATGAGGGCGGAATTCGATCTCCTGCAATCGCACGATGGCCCGGAATGATCGAGCCGGGTACAACTTC
>CAYRDO010000032.1:0-27130 GCA_964422985.1 uncultured Rhodohalobacter sp.
GTTTTCAAACCGAACTTTTTGATTTCTTCCAAAGTTTTTAGTCGTTTGGATGGAGGTGTGGCCCCGGGTTCAAAAATTTTAGCGACGTCGTCCAACAGGGTTGAAAAAGAGAAAGAGACAATCGTCCCGCCCGATAACTTTTCTTTAAGATCTTCAGGCAAAATGGCTTTCCGGTTGATCTGTTGAAGCAGGTCGATATCGCGGGTGACAAGATCAGATTTTGTGATGATGTGGACAGGGAATCGATACTCAAGAATCACTTCCAGCAGTTGGCGGGTGAGCTGATATTCTTTCTCAACTTTCAGGTATGGATCCGTAGCCGAGGATAAAACAATAAAACCATATTGCTCCTTCTCGGCTTTAGGCCTCAACTGTTTTCGAAGCAGTTCTACGGCATTGGTCTTTACCGACAACGACTTTTCCATATGCTCACCATACTTGCTGCCACGGATGTAACAGTAAAGACAGTTGAAAGAGCAAGCACTATAGGGGTTGATGGTATACTCATCCAAAAACCAGGAATCTCGTCGCTTGGTTTTATTGAGAATGGTTTTACTTTCAATTTTCCTGGGCATGATGGCATCCTACGCTTGAATGGAACATTGGACTGATTTCAAAGTGCTTTTTTAACAACAAAGGTGCAGTAAATATCATATAGCTCACGGCGGATGTTGCTTAGTAGAAACCTTCGGAACGAGTACTCCACCGACTCAAGAACTCACAAACTCACTCAATCCCCATCATTATCGCTAAACACTGTTAAAATGCCAAGCTGTGAAATCATATCGATGTTGGTGTAGATGTAGAGTTTTTGTACGCTGTCGATCAATTCTTGTACAGTTTCTCTTTGATTGAGGATCGCATTTTCAAGGGAACCGTCCATAGAATCCAGAATTCGAAAAGCGTTTTCGTATTCGCTTTTGATCGCTTCAGAAAGAAGCTCTCCATTTTCATCTTCTATTCCGAGGGCTTCAATGTAGTCATCAAAACCTGTGCTATCAGCACCGTCGAATGTTTCCTGAGCGGCGAGCAGGTTTTCGCGAATCAACTCTTTTGAGATGTTCGCGTGAACGGATTCCAGCATCTGTAAACGAGGAGTTCCTTCGGTTTGAGCTCCAAAAGGAATTTCGAGTTTTTCCATTCGCACTTTTTGAAGGATGTATCCCAACTCATTCGCCAAAAGTGTGATTCCCGAATCGGCTTTATTACCCGTATTGCTGATGAACTCCTCCTTGTATCCTGAATTCCAATCTTCAAGAATAGCGGCGCTGTGCCGGGTCAAAGCTTCCGTGAGTAGATTGAGATACGCCTTTCGATTTTCATCAGAAAACTCATCCAAAATTACAGATTCATCATCATGAAAAAGAAGGTACTCAATGGCGGGAAGTCCTTTTCGATTACTCCCGATTCGAATCAGGTAATCGTCTGACCCATCATAATCTTCAATTGCTTGTTCAACTCCTCTCTCACTGGTCGGCCATCGGTCGATTGCGGTAACAAGAACAAGTGATTCAACCGGCCCAAAGTTATAAACTTCAGCTCGTTTCCAGGTTTTTATTGACGTTTCCCAAGCCGATTTCAGGTTACTCAGACTTTCACTCGTTGGATTTTCGGTAAAGGTTTGAGATGCTGTGTGAAGAGCTTCAGTGGTTTGATCAAAATTCTCGTAGGTGGGGATAATCAGGTTATTCGTGACATTTTCAAGAATCTGGCCCCTATCGAAGTTGTTCCCTGAACAGCCGGTGATCAGGATTATTGTAATGAGAGCTACTGTGAGTTTTTTGATCAGGCTCATAAAGAATTCAAAAATTTAATAAGATTATCCCGTTCCTCTTTGCTCAGTTGTTTAAACTGCTCTTTACTTTTTTCGGCTTCGCCACCGTGCCAGAGAATCGCTTCTTCCAGGTTTCGGGCACGTCCATCGTGCAGAAAATAGGTATGGCCGCTGACCGTTTCTATCAAACCGATTCCCCAAAGCGGTGGCGTTCTCCATTCCGTTCCTGTGGCTTTGGCATCGGGTGCATGATCTGCTAAACCCTCACCCATATCGTGTAACAGCAAATCAGTGTAAGGGTAAATGGTTTGATTGGATAACTCCGGATGTTCTTCATGCTCACCGGTTTTCAGTTTGGGAACATGACAAGATGCACATCCAATATTATTAAATGCTCGTTTACCTTTAAGCACCTGCTCATCATCCCAATTTCGGCGGGCAGGTACCGCGATCACCGCTGTGTAGAGAGTCACCCGATCGAGAATATCCTGGGTCAGTTCCGGCTCGCCGCCTGAGCGCGCTTCACTACATTCGGTTTGAAATTCGGCACAGAGCTCCTCCGGAAAAAGAGCAGAGGTAATTCCAATATCTTCACGAAAAGCGAGGGCTGTCTGCTGGCGAACTGTTGGCTGATTGGCCTTCCATCCGAATCGACCAATTTCCATCTGATCTGTTTCATGATTATACACGATGTTGACCTTCCCGGAAATGCCATCACCATCCGCATCTTCAGGGTCTGCAAAAGATTTCAGGGTTACATCATCAACAGCCTCAAGCAATCCTAATCCAACAAGGTGTTGTGCAATTCGTGGAGAGATCAATATATCATCCGGGAATTCACCGTACTTCAAATTTTTAAATTCATAAACCGGTTCACGAAGTGTGTATGTCGTACCATCCGGATATTCGCCACTTATCTCTTTATAGGTTACCTGAACTTCGCCCTCGGGTTCAACCCCTAACACTGAAAGGTGGTTGAACTGTTTTCCGTAATGTTCATCCGGTTTGGTGCGGGTGCTGTCTGAAGTGGGGCGACTCAATCGAAAGAGAAGATCAACCGGGTGCTCACCAGGGCTTTCAGGAGGAGAGCCCCGGCCATCCAGATTGTGACAAGTTGAGCAGGAACGAGCATTAAAAAGAGGACCCAGACCATCCAAATCTTCTGTAGAAGCGGGAGCAGTTACCCAATTTCGTTTGAAAAAAGCATTTCCAGTTACGAAAAACAGATCTTTATTCCCGGATAGATTTGGGGCAGCTTCGCCAAATGCATTGACGGATTCATTAAACACGGTCGTTTGTCCGCCACTCAATTGTTCGCCTTCCTCACGCCAATCGGCCAACGGATCAAAGTACCCGCGACTGAATGTGTAAGCAAAGCCGGCAAACAGCAAAAGAATAAATATTGCCGTACCTGTTTTTGTGATTTTACTCTTTTTCAAAACTACTTATTATTCGAAATAATGATTGTGGCGGTTCCCCTCATGAGAGGGGACAGATTAGATCGTGTCTAGCGATCAATCGTGGTGTGTTCGTGTATCAGTGATGAAATGACGAGTACACACCCCGAGTTCATTCGCTAAACGCTCATTTCACATTCCCCTCTCAAGAGGGGAGTTCTATTTAAATCGCATCAGGATCAACAGTGAACCCGAATTCAGCGGCTGCCTCGGCAATCAGGTCACCTTGGTCCCGGAGGATGTTGATCGTCTCCATAATTCGCTGGCGTCCTTCCTGCTCCAAAATTTCCTGGTCGAAAGGAGGCTGAATTTCGCGACTGGCTTCAACACTGGCGTTCAATGTTCCGCGAATTTCATTAGCTAATTCTTGATTCTGTTCAGCAATCACATCCAAAACGGATGGCCCGGAGATTACTTCGCCATTGGGTCGGGTGTAGGTTCCGGTTAGCACGTTTCGGATTCCAATTGCATTTGCAACGATATCGCGATGCGTGTTATCACTAAAACAAGAATGTTCATCTTCTTTACTACGAAGATCAAGAGACACAAACATTCGTTCACCGGCCAATTCTCCTTTACTGAGTTTTCCTACACCGTTCAAAATTCGTTCAAGGGAATTTGCCAGTTCCTCATCAGACGTGAAAAAAGCCCGGTAATTATCTTCATTTGGTGCCCATTCATTTACCAGCATTTGAAGATCGTCCACAATCAGTGCTGCCGTTTCATTAAGATATCTTGTTCTTCTCCGTTGGTGTTCGTGAGTGCCTTCGGGACCAGTAACATAATCGGTATAGGGACGCTCTCCGCCGCCGGGGCCCGCACTTAAATCCTGTCCCCAAAGAAGAAATTCCACAGCATGATATCCGGAACTCACATTTGTTTCACCTCCCTGCTCATTGAGCGAAGCGATCATCTCTTTATCAATCTCCGGAAATTCCTGCGGGCTGTTGATAATATTCGTGCCTTCGGATTCCATCTCCCCATTGGCCGGCTCAATCACATAATCGATATATGATTCGTCCAGCGGCCATGCATTTAACTGAGCTTCGGGACCATCTTCATCATCAACCGGGCCGCCATAAAACCGGAATGCTTCGGTTTTTCCATAGGTTTCGCGCGAGGTTAGCCATGCTTCTTTCGCTGCTTGAAGAGTGGAATCAGAAGGATTTTCAGTAAAATTAATGACAGCCTGCTCCAGATCTTTGGCATCAGCAAGAGCATCTTGGTAACTGGCATGAACAATATCAGCATAATTTTCAATAACCGGTTTTAAATCAGGTCCGGAACTGCAGGAAACAAGTAGAATTGTGAAAAAAGTGAGAGACGTGAGTACGTACTTTTTCATGAACAAATTTAGATGGTTGCAATTACAAGGAGTGGCAAAAAAGCCGCCGTTTGTTATTTAGAATGAATACAAATAAGGTAAGGAATTTGGGTGGAGTTCTAAAGGATTTTTCAACAGAAAAAATTGAACAAATTTTTAAATTCTTAATCAATTGAAGAACGGATCAGCCTTTTTTAATATGCATCTCTCATTCATATCAAAAAAAAAGCCTGCCCAAAAAAGGACAGGCTTTAAAATCAAAGCTGGATTGTTCTATCCAACGATAATTCGGTTATCAACGCCGGTGACTCCCTGGGTATAGAGTGCGGATTCGTAAACAGCTTTCTTAATACTGAATGTTTTCACAACTCCTTCAAGAGTTACAATACCGTTTTCTACGGTCACATCAATATCATCTGCGGTTACCAGGGCATTTCGTTCAAGTGCATCTACAATATTTTCGGCAATGGTTTCATCGAGATAATTTTCGGTGGGTACAACTGCCAGATTATTGCTAACACCCAGTACGCCGTTGATATCAAGAACTTCTTCTTCTGCTGAGATTTTCTCCCAAAAAGCATTCACAGTTCCTTCCAGGGTTACCCAGCCATTATCTACTTCAACATCAATCTTATAGCTTTCAACATCGCTGTTGATACTAAGCGACATTTGAACATTTTCGCGAATTTTGGCGTCTTTCGGGATACTCTTAGTGGATGGCATTTGTACATCCAGATTATTCGCGACTGATGCAACGCCGGCTACTTGCTGAGCATCATCATAGGCGGCTGATTTTCCGGTCATAGTCGGAACTTCACCTTCAAGATCTACATTTCCATTCATCACCTTGATACTGATATTTTTTGATTCTACCCGGGCGTCCCAGTTGAGTTGTTCTGCGACATCCGCAAGTATTTTTTCATCGTCTCTCATAATAATTACCTCTTTTGAGCTTTAATTCGTCTTTTCTTTGAGACCGTAAAAGCAATTTGAAAGGCTTAATCATTCCATCCGAAATCACGAAAAAAAGAGAAAAGGCAAGTGCTGATAGAAATTCCGATTATTAGGCTACCAGGTTTCATTCTTTAAACTATCAATGGCCGCAATCACGTCACGCTGGCTAATTTGCCCGACTAATTTTCCATCTTCTAATACCGGAAAACGGCGAAGTCGGAGTTTCAGGAACAAGCGCGCAACCTCCAGGATATTCTCACCCGGGCCAATTGTTACAGGGTCGGGGGTCATGTAATCACGTACACTGCCGATCTTTTCTGGAGTATTCGTGTATTTTCCACGAACCACTTGTTTTAGACAGTCTCCTTCAGAAATTACGCCAATTACCGTTCCGTTTTCGACCACCGGCGCACCGGAGATCCCATTTTTGACCAGTGTTTGAGTCACGTGATACATAGAATCATCCGGCGAGAACGTGATAAGCTTTTTGGCCATAAAATCTTTGACCTGAAGAGCTTGTTCTGTGTATTTTGGCGGCTTTTTTTGAGCACCTTGATAACTTTTAACCATTGTATCTCCCATTTTCATGTTATTGATATAACTCAATAAGCAATATTAGGGAGTATTTTGCAAGATGCAGTGAATAAAGCTTACAGAGCTTTATTTTTATTTACCGGCTTTTTTAACCGGAATCCAGATCTCACTTCTCTGTTCTGTTGAGGGATTCTCCATCTGTTCATTCCACAGAATTTCAGGTCCTTCGGACAATTCATAATTGGCTTCCGGGAACCATTCAGAAAAAATTCGTCCCCATGTATTCTGAATTTTTTCAGTTGATGAATCTTCAATCTCAAAAACGGCCCAAGCCGATGCCGGAACGGTTAAAGTGGTAAATTCATCTCCATCATAATGATCTGCAGCAACGCCAATGTAATGATCCAGTCCGCCTTGTTCTTCCATCCGGCCCTCATCAAAGTTCGCGGAGGCCTGGAGAAGACCTTTTGGGGCGGTGTTGGAAATCGCTTTGAGTTTGTTAATGGTATTTTGAGTCAGATTTTTCCACATGTTTGCGACTTCGGGATTTGCTCCTTCAAAAAGAATCTGAACCCGTTTCATGATTCCTACGATGGTAAATTCGTCTTTTTCTTCGATACGATATTGCATTTCGATACCTCCTTGTATAGAAAGATGAAAAATCATTCGCGGGTAAGCTTTGACGGTGTGACCGCCTTTTTGAACTTCCGATGGGGTAAGATCATGCCAATTTTTGAATGCTCTTGTGAATGCATCAGAAGAATCGTACCCATATTTTTTGGCAATGTCGGAGATGTTTTTTGAGGTTTCTGTCAGATCGGTAACCGCCAGTGTAAGGCGCCTCCGACGAATATACCCCGAAAGTGAAACCCCGGTGATAAACGGAAACATCCTTCGAAAATGATAATCCGAGCACCGAGCTTTTCGGGCAACTTCTTTGTAATCGATCTCCTCTGTGAGATGACCTTCGATATAATCCATCGCGGCATTCATTTTCTCCAGCCAATCCATGCGAATGATTTTCGGTTATTATTTGGTTCAAAGGTAAGTTAAAATTTGTGATCCGATAGTTTATGCACAAGATTGTCGGGCAGGTATTTCTCTTGGCTTATAATCATTAGCAAAAAACTGTCATTAAGATGTATATCGGGATAAAATCTGAATTGAAAAAAAATATTCATTAGTCTAGGTTTAGATGTGTTTAACGATAGTTTTTTGAAGATCATAATTTTCAAATTAACGAACTGAGATGTCTTCGAAAGGTAAATTATCTCTTTTTGATGCTTGCGGCATGGCTATAGGTGGTATGATTGGAGGTGGAATTTTTGCTGTGTTGGGTGAAGGAGTGATGACTGCCGGTAATGCCACTTTTATAAGCTTGGGACTTGGAGGATTGTTAGCACTGGTTACCGGTTTAGTTTACGCGAGGTTAACTACTCAATTTGATGAATCCGGTGGAGAGTTTGTGTTTATGGAGCATATTACAAGTGTTCGCTTTGCAGGTACAATCAGTTGGTTCCTTATCCTGGGATACGTTTTTACAATCAGTTTATATGCGTATACATTTGGAGCCTATGCAGGTAGACTATTTGGTTTTGAGTCTGGGCTAAATTTTATGCTGGGCGGTTTAATTATCATCATAATCACTGTTCTCAACCTGTCGGGTGTCAGAGAATCTGGTGTATCTGAAGATATTCTTGTATACACAAAAGTAGCTATTCTTACCGGTTTGATTGGGTTAGGATTTTTTACTGTAGAACCTGGAAAGGTTTTGCCCATTATCAATGAAGGCTTTGACAATGTAATTAAAGCAGGAGCACTGGTTTTTGTTGCTTATGAGGGATTTCAACTTCTAACATATGATTACAATACCATTGAAAATCATAAAAAGAACCTTCCGAAAGCGATTACGATATCCATTTTAGCTGTAATAACTATTTATATGTTGATTGCTTTTGTGCTTACAGGGTCTTTGGGACAGGATGTAATAGCAGAACACAAGGAAACCGTTCTGGCGATGCTTGCCGAACCAATACTAGGGCAAACGGGTGTTGTAATTGTATTGGTTGCAGCGGTTTTTTCAACATCTTCGGCAATTTTAGCTACAATTTTTGCTATTTCCCGTTTAGGAAATAGAATTTCAAAAGATGGTCAATTGCCCCATCAACTAACAGATAAGCAACGATCTGGTGTGCCTGTTTACTTTTCTATTTTACTTGCAGTTCTCGCTATTGGTGTTCAGCTTTTTGGCAACCTCGAACAAATCACAACCTTTTCGAGCCTTACATTTTTGTTCGTTTTCTCAATAGTGAACTATATGGGATATAGGCACAACGTATTCAAGAGTTGGAAAAGGATTCTCCCATTAATTGGTACTGCTGGATGTTCTTTATCTATGTTGATTTTACTTTATGAGACCTACAAGTCCAATGCAAACACTTTTTATGTACTGTTTATTATCGCAGCCACTCTTTTGTTGCTTCGGGAGTTGTATATTTGGTTTCATTCAAAGTATAAAGGAAGGGCGGAGAATTCTTAATTTTCCATCAAAATGGCTAAATGTTTGATGACATTGAGGTGGGAGTCTGAAATAATCTCTTCAAATTTAAATTTTTCTTTCCTTAAGTCTCCGGAATTTTCCGGAGACTTAAAAAAAGTGAATAAAAGATATTACTCAGGCATATTCTCAAAATCGTAGACATCTTCTGTCGTCAGGCTCTTCAAATACTCAATCGTTTCCGGAACCTGGTACAGCGGTTGACTGCTTTCGTCTTCGATGAACATGTAATTAATTCCAATCTCATTTGCTGCGTTGATGATATTCGGAATATTGAGCTCTCCGGTGCCGAGGATCACATCATTTTCTGTATCGGTAAGGCCGGTATGATCTTTGAGTGTTCCTTTTCTCATATCTTTCAGGTGGAGGGAAACCCATCGGTTAGGATATTTTTTGAGCAGAAACTCCGGGTTAGCTCCGCCAAAATGAGCCCAAAAAACATCCATTTGAAATTTTACATTTTCGGGATCGGTATTTTCTACGATGTAATCGAAGAGAGTCCCTTCTCCGTGAGGCTGGAATTCATACCCATGCGCGTGATACATGAGGGTAAGTCCATTTTCGGCCATCACTTCGCCCGCATTATTAAATACTTCCACGGCTTCGCTGGCATTTAGAAAGTTAAAATTGCCTACTTCGTGATCGATCCAGGCACACATCACGAATTTGGCACCGAGTTCATTGGCACGATCCGCTACAGCTTGAGGGTTGTCGCGAAGATCACCAAAACCGGCTCCGGTTGAGATCAATTCCAGATCGCGCTCTTCCAGCATTTTCAGGAACTCTTCTGGGGTCTGATCCTGTCTTGGTCCGCCTTCAATATACGTGATGCCCATTGCCTCAATGGTATCCAGTGTGGCCTCGAAGCCAATTTCAGGAATCACATTTCGAAAGGTATACATTTGAACACCAAACTCCTCTGTGTAGAGAGGTTCTCCCGAATCCTGTGCCTGTGCGGGCTGAATAGTGAATAGGAGTGCTAAACATGTTATGGCAGTAACAATCGATTGTTTCATGGTTTTTATATGGTTAATGGTTAAAAAATCATTTCTTTGAAATGGAGGAAAGACAACTTTCATGATAAATAGAGATCTTTTAAAATGTAGCTCAAATATTCCCCTTCTTCATCTCCTCCACAGCGTAATTCGCTGCTCGTGCGGTCAACGCCATAAACGTTAATGTTGGGTTTTGGCTGCCGGTGGAGGTCATACATGCCCCGTCTGTCACGAAGACGTTTTTGGCGTGATGCAATTGGTTCCACTTGTTGGTGAGAGACGTTTCAGGATCATGCCCCATGCGAACACCGCCCATTTCGTGGATATCTGCACCGGGTGGAGAGTGGGTATCTTCCACATCAATATTAGTGAAGCCGGCTTTTTCAAACATTGCGGTCATTTCCCGGAGGTAATCTTCGGTCATGTTATCATCGTTTTCATCCCATTCGCAGGAGACGATCAACTGTGGAATTCCATATTTATCTGTTTTCTCCTCGGATAACCGGACGTGGTTTTTCTCAAGCGGTACGGTTTCACCCATCATCCAAGTGCCGATGTGCCAGTTCTCATTCAATTCAGGATTCAAAATATTTTCGCGCAGGTCATCTCCGATGGTTTCTGTGTCGGAGTGGTCACCCCGGCCGGCGCTGACACCAACTGCATATCCTCTCTGGAAATCAAGATCTGATTCCTGTTCATGGATGTTTCTGAACCGTGGAATGTATGCATAGGAGGGGCGTCGCCCTTCGGTTTTCTTATCCTCAAATCCGGGAACCGACGCGCTTGCATTGCCGCGGTAGTTGTGCCAAGCGATATATTTGCCGAGCAACCCATTATCATTTCCGAGTCCATTTGGAAACCGGTTGGACTTTGAGTTCATCAAGATCATGTTGCTGTTCAATGCAGAAGCATTCAGAAATACGATATTCGCATAAAATTCCATCATCTCTTTGGAATGCCGATCGATAATCCGAACACCTGTTACTTTCTCTTTCTCATCATCATAAATAACAGAGTGAACCACTGAATCGGGTCTCATCGTCAGGTTCCCGGTTTTCATTGCCCATGGAATTGTGGAGGCGTTACTGCTGAAATATCCGCCAAGATTACAACCGCGGTTACACATCGTTTGATGGAGGCATTTTCCACGTCCCTGCTGCAAATGAATCTCCTGCGGGTCGGTCAAATGAGCGCATCGGGCAGCTACCAGGTGACGATCATTTCCATAATGCTCTTTAATTTTTTCTTTGAAATAGTGCTCCACCACATTCAGGTCAATGGCAGGTTGAACGATGCTGTCTGGCAGTTCAGGAATGCCATCTTTATCTCCGGCGATTCCAGCAAACTTTTCTACGTGATCATACCATGGCTCAATATCGCTATACCGGATTGGCCAGTCGATGGCAAAGCCGTCTCGTGCGGGACCTTCAAAATCGAAATCACTCCAGCGCTGGGTTTGTCGTGCCCAAAGCAAGGATTTCCCCCCAACATGATATCCCCGAAACCATCGGAACGGTTTTTCAGCGATATAGGGTTGTTCATCGTCTTTGAGCTGCCAGTGTAAGGTTTCCATGCGTAAATAGCGCCCGCTGCCGTACCCTGTTCGTTTTTCGAGCGGAACCGTTCCGCGAAACTCAAACTCCCATGGTGCTTTGGAAGCTGTAGGGTAATCTTCAATGTGTTTTACATCGCGTCCGCGTTCCAGAACGAGTGTGTTCAAACCGTTATCACAAAGTTCTTTGGCTGCCCATCCGCCGGTTGCTCCCGAGCCGATCACAATGGCATCGTAGGTCCTCTTTTTCTTTGAATCGATATTGATGTTCGCCATAATTCTAACCTTCTACATCTACATTTCCATTATATCGTCCCGGCACCACTATGTACCCGTGGTAATCTTGCATCACAACTTTTGAGGTTCTGAATCCGCGGATGGTTTCGTTTTTCAGGAGTTGGAAAAATCGTTGTTCCGCTTCGTTCTCAGAATCCTTAAAGGTCAGAATAAACTCCTCCCGTTGTACCTGATTGCAATCGGAAAACAACATACCGGTTTTCTCCATCGCCCGGTCATTTAAAATACTAAGTTGAAATTTGATATTATCCTGAACATCCGTTTCGTAGCACTCATCAAAGAGCCGAATCAAGAATTTATCGACTTCCAGCGGAATAGCTCCAACATTATCTTTCGCCGGAATGAATGTATCCGCTATGGAGGATAATAAAGCCTGTTGTTTAGAACTAAAGGTGGACGATTCAATTGTTACATCGCGTGCCGTCCATCCTGAGGCCCAGGCGGGAAGTGTAACGAGTCCGGCCGTAGCTAACCCGAGCGTTTTAAGGGCTTCACGTCGTTTCATAAAATTATCTTTTTGATGAGCGTTTAGACACCGAGGAAAGTATCAATACCATCTAATTATTGTACGTTGAAATAAACACAATCGGCCTTTAAAAATCCAACAATTCGGTTGAAAGGATTTGGTCAGAAGGATTTAAAATAGCTGTACAATCCTTCTGCTTTATATTCGCAAACTTCTCTCAATTTATTGTTGAGCTCAATTTGGCAGCATACGTAAGCTAAATTTGAATCCGGTAAAAATGACGTACTCATAATGGCACTAAAACAATCCAATCTTTGTTTGTCTAATTTGAAAAGAATCGGATTAATTGATTAAAGTCATTATGAGTAACATTCCATTTTCAGTTTTAGATCTTGCAGTAGTTACAGAAGGCGATTCAATCCGTGATGCCATTCAGACCAGTCGAGAATTAGCCATTCATGTAGAACAGTTAGGCTACACTCGATTTTGGATGGCTGAGCACCACAACATGGAAAATATTGCCAGTTCGGCCACTTCCGTTTTGTTAGGTTATGTAGCGGAAGCGACGAAAACCCTACGAATTGGATCGGGGGGAGTGATGCTGCCCAATCACTCTCCATTGGTGATTGCTGAACAGTTTGGAACGCTGGCTACGATCTATCCCGACCGGATTGATTTGGGATTGGGACGAGCCCCCGGAACGGACCAGGTAACCGCCAATGCCATTCGTGACGATCGGATGAGAGAAGTACAGCGATTTCCGGAAAACGTAAAGCGTCTTCAGACCTATTTTTCATCAGAAAACAGTAAGAATAAAGTACGGGCCATCCCGGGAGAGGGGACCAACGTGCCGATCTGGATTTTAGGTTCCAGTACCGATAGTGCTCACCTCGCTGCTAAATTAGGATTGCCGTATGTATTTGCGAGTCATTTTGCACCACAACAACTGGTTCCCGCTCTTCGAATTTATCGTGATCAGTTTCAGTCCTCGAAACAACTTGATGAACCGTTTGTGATGCCGTGTGTGAATATCATCCTGGCGGATACAGATGAACAGGCTGAATATTTATCTACATCCATGAAACAGATGATGATGGGCGTGGTTACCGGCGATCGAAAACCGATGCCACCCCCGGTGGATGATATGAATCAGGTGTGGTCAATTCATCAAAAAATGGCCGTGGAACAGATGCTCAAATATTCCTTCATTGGAAGCCTCTCCACAGTAAAAAATCAGGTGGATGAGTTTATTGAACTGACCGATGCCGATGAGCTGATGGTGGCGTCTTATATTTATGATAAAAAGGAGAGATTCAAATCGTACAAACTCTTTGCGGAAATGATGCAGGAAGAGGTTGGTGCTGTAGGGCAAAAAGCTAAAGAAGTCCCCTCTCGAGAGGGGATTTAGGGGTGTGTTTTTCATGGTCCAGGGTAAAAAGCGTAAATCCATCCCTGATTCCTTCTCCGTCGGCTGACGGATTCGAAATCTCTTCCCTCCGAGGAAGGAAGTCATATAGCCCTCAATAAAAAAGGCACCCCTCACAACTCGATGGGGATGAGTTGCGCAAGGTGCCTCGTTCTCTACCATGGGAACAGTTCTTTGGGTAGAACCTGGTAGGTTTACATCAACTATTTTTAGCTAAACTTTTCGCCGAACCATCGTTTTGTATTTACGCCGATGTAGTACATGGAGGGAACCAGGATCAGCGTTAGAAATGTGGCAAATCCAAGTCCGTAGATAATTGTCCATGCCAGCGGACCCCAGAAGTCGGCATTATCTCCTCCGAAGTAGATGTTTGGTTCAAAACTGGCAAACAATCCATAAAAGTCGATGTTCAGACCAATCGCCAGTGGAATCAAACCGAGAATAGTTGAAGCGGCTGTCAGAAGAACAGGATTTAGACGTGTGGCTCCGCCTTCAATTACAGCTGTTTTCAGATCGGCTCCTTCATTCCGCAAGATGTCGATGTAATCGATAAGGATGATTCCGTTCTTCACCACAATTCCGGCTACGGCAATGATTCCCATACCTGTAAGAACCACCGAAATATTCATTCCGAATGTGGCAAAACCGATGAAAACACCGATCAAACTAAAGACCACCTGCGACATGATTATCAGCGACTTGCCGATGGAGTTAAACTGAGCAACCAACACCAGGAAGATCAGCAAAACAGCCGCAATCAAAGCAACCATCAGAAATTGTCCGGTCTCTGCCTGTTCTTCCTGTTCACCAGTTAATGAGATTTCGTAGCCTTGAGGTACTTCAAAATCCCGGAGAGCTTCACGAATCTGGTTGTTAATTTCATTCGCATTGTAACCGGCCAGCACGTTGGATGAAAGCGTTACAACTCTCTCCAAATCAATCCGGTTAATCGCACCGTAACTGGTTTCAAATTCAGGGCTCGCAACCGCCGAAATCGGAATGTATCCTGTGGGAGTGGGCACCGTCATGTTCATCAAATCAGTAATGTTCGATCGATCTTCCTCCTGCAAACGAAGAGTCACATCGAACTCATCCTCGTCTACACGATAGGTAGAAATCGGCGCGCCCAGCAGTGCCGTTCGGATGGTACTTCCGATCTGCACATTACTGATTCCATAACTGTTCGCCTTCTCATGATCGATATCTACGATGATTTCAGGGTTGGTTGCCTGCAGATCAGATCGCAACTCTTCAATTCCGGCGATATCTTGTTCCTGGATATAATTTTTGAACTCCTCGGTAAGCTCAATCAACCGTGGAAACTCCTCACCGGTGATTTCAATATTGATCGGAGGACCTGTTGCAGGACCTGATTGCTCTTTATCAACCGTGATAGTGGTATTTGGAATACCTTGTACATTTTCCCTGATTTCATTCAGGATTTTCTGGGTTGAAGCTCCATCACGTTCCTGGTAATCCACAAATTCGACACTTACTTTACTCTTTGTGGGAGATGGAGTCGGATCGATACTGCTCGGAGGATTTGCACCAATTGCTACGTTTGAAATAACGGATTTCACAATAGGATTGTCCTGTCCAATCACTTCATACACGCGATCTTCAATCAGCTTGTTGACCCGGTTGGTTTCATCCAGGTCCGTACCGGCCGGCATCTCGTTGTATACGTAGACAAAGTTGGGATCACTTTCCGGGAAAAAGACCACTTTGGGTGATACGATACCTAACAGGAAAATACTGGCAAAGAGAAATACAACCGTGCCGCCTAAAATGTACCAGGGGCGCCGGCCTTTCAGGATGTACTGAATGCTGTCGTGATATCCGCTCTGAAGTTTTGGAAGTGCCGATTCATTGAATTTTCGAATCAGCGGTTTCAGTGCAAATCGCTCAAGCAGCCATAACAGGTAGATGAACACCAAAAGGTTGGCAACAAACATTCCTCCGGCCAGGTAGAAAATTAATGCAAGAACGCCAACTACAGCGGTGGCAATCCAGACAAACCGGTTGTTGTGGTTATTTTTTTGTTTGATTTGATTCTCATCCTCGCTCATAAATGAAACCGCAAACACCGGATTCATAATGAGTGCGACAAGGAGTGATGCAACCAGCGTAAGAATTAACGTAACCGGCAGGTAAATCATAAATTTACCGATGATACCTCCCCAAAACAGGAGTGGTACAAACGGTGCGATCGTCGTGAGAGTCCCGGTGATGACCGGCAACGCAATCTCACCCGCAGCTTTTTTTGCAGCGTCTATTTTACTCAGATTACTTTGAGTGACGTGCCTGTAGATATTCTCCACAATCACAATGGCGTTATCTACAACAATTCCCAATCCGAGAATTAACGCAAACAGTACCACCATGTTGATGGAAAAATCGATTGTCGGCATTACCGCGAATGCAATCAGGGAGGAGAGGGGGATTGCCAAACCGACGAAGATCGCATTTTGAACCCCCATGATAAACATCAGCACAAGCACCACAAAAAAGAAGCCGATAATAACCGTATTAAACAGATTCGAAACCCGGTCTTTGGTATCCTGGGATCGATCTCCGGTAATGTTAACATTCAGGTCTTCCGGGAACTGATTGGCCTGCAACTCCTGCACGATATCGATACTCGCTTCGGAGGTCTCAATCAGGTTTCCGCCGCTTTTCTTTTTCACGTTGATGGTAATCACCGGCTCCCCATTCAGACTGGCATAACTTTCCCGATCGGAAAAATCATCCTTAATCTCAGCGATATTTTTCAGGTAAACTTCATCTCCCTGGTCATTTTTAATGATCAGGTTTTCGAGATCGCTCGCTTCTTCAATCTCCCCATCAACCCGGACAGACCGTTCCATCGCACCGATATCTAGTTGACCGGCGGAAATCGTCATGTTCTTATTTGCCACGGCCGCCTGTATATCATTAAAAGCGACACCCACCGCCTGCATTTTATGCAGATCTACATTGATTTGGATTTCACGTTCTAACGCTCCGACAATTTCAGCTTCGTTTACATCTGTCAGGCTTTCAATCTGATCCTGGATCTCATCAGCAAATTCCTTCAATTCAACAAGGTCAAAATTTCCGGACAGGTTAATGTTAAGAATCGGCTGATCATCAAGGTTAAAGTCATTCACCTGTGGTTCCTGTGTGAGCTGTGTCGGAAGTTCGGGCCGCGCATTTTCAACAGCATCATTCACCTCCTGCTGAGCTACAAGTTTGTCTTTGCTCGTCTGAAATTCAATCGTAATGATCGACGTAGCCTGCTTCGATACACTGCTGATCTCATCAATTCCGTCAATGCCTTTTAACTCCTGTTCAATAGGGCGGGTAATCACATTTTCAACATCCGCCGGAGAAGCCCCCGCGTAAACGGTTACCACATTAAAAATGGGGATTTCCACTTCCGGAAACGACTCCTTCGGCAGCGTAACGTATGAAAAGACGCCGATTATAGTAATCAAAACCGTCAACAGATAAACTGTTGTACGGTTGTTGATCGCCAGACTTGAAAGTTTAAATTCTTTGAAATTCATGTCTTAGAATGCTCTTGCAATTAATTTTCTTGAATCGAAATTCGGGTACCGTCCGAAAGGTTTGCATATCCGGCAGTAATCAGCAGATCACCGGGCTCAAGGCCTTCGGTGATCACCTGTTCATTCTCGTAATTGTAACCGGTTGTAACTTCCCTGTTTTTGGCTACCCAACCGTTTTCGGTTTCCTCCGCGATGAATACATAACTTGTATTATTCGCCTGCTGCACGGTATTGATGGGCACCACCACCTGATCATTTTGAGTGATATCGTTGATGCTGACTTCCGCCATCATATTGGGGCGGATACTTTCATCATCGCTCGAGATATAAACCTCAATCTCAAACGTTCGGTTTGATGGGTTAATCGCCTTGCTGACCACATCCAATTTTTTCTGAATGGTTTCATCCAGGCTTGGAAAACGGATTTCTACACTATCACTTTGTTCAACCCTTGTGATGTACGCTTCCGAAACTTGAGCAGTCACTTTCAACGCATCCGAATTTGCCAATTGAAAAACCGGGGCTGTAGGACCAACGGTTTCACCCACCTTCAGATCAACCTGGTCAACGGTTCCGGAGATTGTGGCTCGAATAGTATAATTTTCATACTGCTCGGTCAGCGTAGCCAGCTGATTTTTTGTTGATTCATACTGAGTTTTGGCCTGAAGGAATTCCACTTCAGATCCGATTCCCTTCTCCCGAAGATTTTGCTGACGTTCATAGAGAGTTTCAGCCAAATCAAGTTGCGTTTGTACTTCCTGGATTTGGCTTCGGGTAATTTCGCCATCCAGCCGTGCAAGAACATCCCCTTTCTGAACCTCTTCGCCGGTGCGAACCGAGATCTCCTCAACGGTTGCAGTGGTTTTCGGGGTGATCATAATGGTCTTATCCGATTCTACCGTACCGAGAATATTCACGTAATGGTTGAAATCAGAAAGTTGCAGCTCCTGCACATAAACCGGAGTTGTGCGAGTAGTTTCATTCTCACTGCTTTCGGTTGAATTGCCATTTCCGCAGGCTGTAATCAGCAGAAACAGCGACAAGATTGAGAGTTGAAATTTCATAGTTGAGAGGTTCATGTTAGTTGAGTTCTATATTGTTTTTAATTTCCTGTACATCTTTTCCTACAAAAGGCACAAGCCCAAGTGCCTGATCGTATTGAGCTTTCGCATTCAAATAGTTGAAAACGGTTTGAGCATAACTGGTCTCAGCCTGCCGAAGCTGAAGGTCGGCATCGGTAAGTTCCTGCTGAGTTCCCACACCGTTTTGATACCTGGCTTCCGCTCGTTCATATCCTTCTTGTGCCTGCTCCAGCACTTTCTGTTGGGCTTCAATCGTTTCAAACGTTTCCTCGATGGATTGCTGAGCAGAAAGAATCTCCTTGTGAGCCGTCCGCCGGGTTTGATCTTCCTGTATTTCCAGATCTTTCATCTGAATTTTGGTTTGTTGAATGGCCGCATCACGACTAAATCCCTGGAAAATGGGAATTTGAAGATTGAGCATAACCGTTTGTGATCGTGCTCGCGATTCTTCTGTCCCAAAGAAATTGGGTTTCCCCGGCTGTGATGCAGTCCACTGAAGGTTGTAGTTCGCCGATAGTGTGGGAAGATACTGACTGTATTGAGCCTTCAACTGCCGATCCTGAAGTTGTTGCTGTACATCCAAAATTCGAAGGTCGCCACGCAGCTCAAATGCTTGATGTGTGAGCAACGAATCTTTCTCCAGTTGAACCGGCACCGATTTGTCAATTTGTTTAAGCACCTGATTTTCGGCAGATTCACTTGTTGCCGTAAAAATATTATAGGAGTTTAAATTTCCCTGTACATCAATCGAGAGCTGAAGCGGCAATCCCATAACATCAAGGAGTTCACGCTTTGCACTATTTACTGAGAATTGTGCATTGGTGAGCTGAGGCTGAAGATTGCCAAGTTGCACTTCGAGTTGTAAAACAGCGTATTCATCCACAAATCCCTCTTCAAACCGTGCTTCCGTATCGCTCAATGTTTCCTGAAGTCGGTCGATTTGAGCCCGGATCAAATTTACCTGCTCTTTGGCGATTAAGACCTGGTGATACGCCAATCGGGTTTGTGTGACAATTCCCTGAGAAGTAGCCCGAAGATTTTCCGACTGAGCCGTTTTATAAATTTCGGAACTGCTAATTCCGACAAAAGCCTGTCCGCTGAAAATGGTTTGTGAGACCGATAATCCGCCCTGCCAGTTATTATCCGTACCGAATGCTACCGGTACCAACTCATTGGGATCAGCATCCGGATTAAAAATTACAGCCGGGATAAAATTGACCGGTACTTCCAGGTTTCGGGTGTAGTTGGCAGATGCGGCAATCTCGGGCATCACACTACTCCAAGCGGTTCGCACCTGTTGATCGGCATCCCGAATAGAAAGCAGTGCTCGTTTCATCTGAGTATTATTGGCCAATGCAATCTGAATGGCATGTTCCAGGTTCAGAGTTTGGCTCAATGTGTCTTCTGCCTCAGGTGTCGTTTGAGCTTTAGTGGAGGTCGTGAAACTAAGCCCGATAATGATTGCGAGTAATCCACAAAATTTTAACGGGTGTAAAAACAATTGCTTCATATATGTCAAATAATTTGAATTAAATACTTTAGAGTTCGATGACCGGAATTTCATGGGCTATGCTTCTATCTGATTGAATTGAGTGTTCAGGAATTGCTCCATCAGATCGGGCAACGAGAGATTTTTTTCATCCATAATTTTAAGTCCCTTTTTACTCGACCCTGTGATGCAGAATTGAATCATACCCGACATTTGAAAGCCAATTTGCAGCGCGATTAACTTTGGATCCGAATTGTTTTTGATGCTTCCATCCTGTACTCCAATTTGGAGAGATCGAACAATCAGCATAAACACTTCATTTTCTAGCCGGATACATTCCTTCCGGATAGGGTGATTATTATCTTGATCTTTGGTTTTTTGCGCCTTGCCGTACAGCATCATGGCCTTCATGAATGTTTTGTTCTTAGTAATCACATTCAAAAAGGTCACCATCATCTCGTGAACCAGTTCTGCACCGGGCTTATCTTTTTGCAGGATGCCGAGAAATTTATCGTGCAGGTTTTGCAAAGCTCTCTTCTTAATCGCTTGAAACAGAGACGCTTTATCATTGAAATAGAGGTAAAGCGTACCCTTGCTAAGTTCCGTCAGTTCGGCAATCTCATCCATCGTGGTTTTTTCAAACCCTTTCTTCTCAATAATGGAGATCGCAGCGTTTAGAATCTGATCTTTTCGCCGCTGCCGTTCTCGTTCTTTCCGTTCGCTGGTTCCCATAAAAATAACTTTCAGTCATTAGTTGACTGATGATTAGATAATTAGTTCATTAAGTTTAGTAATTAGTAAACGAAATAAACAAGAGAACGTTTCATTTAGAGTAAACGGAATTATCACGGAAAACCAACAGCCCTTTTAAGAGCTTAAAGGGCAAAAAAGCGTTTACAATAGGAGGGAAAAGAATCTTTCAAATGCGAAGGTAAGAGACTATTTCGAAAATTATTTTGACGGAGAGTCATTTTTTGTGCGAGCAGGCTTAAAGATTATTCTCTTCTTTATACTTTTTGAGAATATTTTTGCTCTGCTTGGCCATGAATTTGTGGAAGTCATTTGCTTTTTGCAGCCGGTGGGGATCGGTGTCTTTCATCTCTTTGACTAATTCAAGCCCCCGGGAAGTTATGGATTCAAGATCTAAGGTGAGCCGTAATTGTTTCTCCATAAACTCAACAAGCGATCCCTCTTTTAATTTGAAATAGATTTGTCGCTCGCCCGGTCTGCGAACTTTTTCAATCAGACCGCGCTCTAACAACATACGAGTTGTATTACTGACTGATGCTTTACTGATGCCCAGATTCTCCATCAAATCCGGAAAGGATTGGTAGGGAGGTTCACAAATCAAAAGCCACCCAAGAATTTGTCCGTAGATTCGCGGATGGCCAAATTCTTCAATTTTTAAACTAAACTCTTCTAAAAATTCACTTTTACTTTTAAAGGGTTGGGGGCTCATAGTTTGTAAATCAGGATCTAAATGAAACTGTTAATTGTGTTCATAAGATAATGAACAATTTTTAATCTCTTAATTTTGGAAAAGATTCTCCCAATTGCATGTCTCTGAGACAGTTTATGGAAGGGAATGGCCTCTATCTGTACTTAAAATTCAATCGTTATTTTTCCCGTAGATCAGGTTAAAATAGATAGACAGTAGAAAGGCAGAAATGCCGACCGCTGCAGTGCCGATATCAACAATAAATGGATCCCAGTTTGTACCTGTCAGGTAATCTGCATAGTATTTTATATAAGATGCGGGTAGATTTTGCTCGCCCAAATGTCGTTTTACATCCCAATGCCACTCGGTACAGGGACAATATCCCCACCCATACATCAACCCCAGGCCGACCCAGCTTAAGATTGTCAGGCTGATGGTATAGAGATGAAGCCGGCGCGTTTGTTTGAATGCCCATCCTGTGACATTAAAAAGGACGAGACCACCGTGAAGAATCACAAAGAAATAGTTGAGGATGATATACATGTATTACATTTCAAATCAGAATTAATCTAACTCGAACTTAATAACGTGCAGCAACTGTTAGAAAGTGCATACGATTGCTTGATCGTCATCAGAAGAGATATTTTCAAACTCCTGCCACAAATCTTTGTCCGGTTCCCCGACCTTTATTCGATAGGTGGCCTGATTATCAAAAATTTTAGGTAAAAAGGTTTCTCCGGGGATTCGAAGTGCATATTCCAGCTCTCCGTTTGATTCATTATATACCTGTAAAACCGGGTTGGATAAGCCGCTGATCTGAATTTCAGGTAAATAAGCGACGGCTTTTCGTCCATAATTATTTTCTTGGCTGATGGTGATCGGCCAACCATCGAACTGACCTTCCGGATCTAATTCGGGATCTGTGTAGCGAGGCCAGCATCCAATCCGCATGGTCCTCTCTTTTTTATCAAAAATAACCATTCCATAGCCGGTGGCCCGATCATAAATAAGTCCGGGTTCCCGATTGGTTTGAACCGGGTTTCCCACGGCATAAACGGTCATTTTATTTCCAAATCCATCTTCAAAATTCCCGGTATTTTTAGGTCGTCCGGGCAAAGGTTGATGATTTTCCGGAACCGGCGGCCACCAACGTCTCGGCCAGATATTATTCAGCGCGGGTCCGGCAAACGCAAAGCCGGCATCTCCATGTTCATCCACTCCATACTGGACGGTACTGGCCAGGTGCTGATCCCCGGCGATATGCAAAGCGAATCCTCTTCGGATCTTTCTCAAAGCTTCATCGCGACCTTTTTGCGGCCAGCCGTTGGAATCCATATCCACGGTTTGGGCATCGCCGGAAACATATTCTCCTTTTTGTGGAATGGTAAGTCTGGGTACAATTTCATCGATGATGCTGCCTTCCGGAAGAGTGGCGACCGTACAAAAGTTGGTCTGAGAAAAGACGGCTTTCATCTGTGCGCCGTGACTCCAATCTGCGATCCAACCATCCAAGAAAGAGAGTTGCCTTTCTCCAAGAAGTTCAGCGTCAATATCATAATATTTTTTGATGTCGAACTCTCGGTTTTGGATAAAACCATTCATGACTTTCGCTTCGGCCGGTAAAACATTTTTCGGTGCCGTCTTGAATTTTCGATCCTCTAAAATAGCAAAGCTCACCCCGCCATAGGACCAATCAGTATAATAAACGCTGATATTTTGATCGACGGGTGTTGGATCGTATGGATCTGGCAAATTACTGGTTTGAGCCCGCTGAACCATGTTTACCCACTCGGGCGGCATTTTGTAACCACCCTCATCTTGTGCAATGTATCCCCAGCCTTCATCCACCGGTGCATCTTTTCCGCCCTGTCCCCAAATATTTCCGTGATATACATCATGGTCATCCGGGATAAAAGCCGAAGGAATATCCCTGAAAATGTCGCGGTACGACCAGCCAAACATGTACCATTTTCGAAGCCAATCCAGAGCCGCTTTTTCAACCGGTCCATGCTGAACGCCAAACCCTCCGTGACTTTCATAAAGTTGATCACCCAGAAAAACAGCCATATCTGGCTGATGCTTTTTGACGTTATCCACCACTTCTTGGTTAGGAAACCCATAGTGACTGTTACAGCTAAAAACTGCGGTTTTCAGTTTGTCGGCATGGATCGGCTCAGCAGCTATTGTTCCATCATAAAAGAACTCCTGAACGCCATTTTTTAAAGGCAACTGAAGCCGAATTCTGTAAGGTATATCCTCAGTAGATTCCCAGTTTTCTTGTCTGAAATGAGCTGTTCGAGAGAGTGGATCAACCGTTGTGGTTTGCAAGGTTTGCCAGGTACCGTTTTGTTGAACTTGAAATTCTACAGAGTGATTTTTGATTGATTCGACCGGCGCTAATTGAGTGGTCATCTTCAGTGTTCCTCGATTTAATGTGTACTGCGAGAAACAGATCGGTCCAAAGGTTTGATTTGGATCATGCTTAAGATGATCCCCTGAAATCACCCAATCGGAAAAAAGAACAGATGGTGAATCTCCGGAAGTTTCCTCAGACTCAAAATGGGCGAGTAAAGCCAGGTTTCCTGTCAAAGAAAGGGGGTCGATGTCAGTGGCGGTTATCTCATTAAGAATATTATTTTCTTTATTCAGAGCCTTTAGCGTGACATGAGCGTTGCTTCCCAAATGTTCGGTTGAAATCGTTAAATGAACCGGCTCATTCAAATTGATAGGAGTTTCGCTCTTTCGGTTTCCGATGAAAAGATGTCCATCGGTTTGAATGCCTGCATCAAGCCCTTGACCAAAAATTGCGTCGCGCCGATAGTCATCAAATAAAACCGGAACGGGATCATTTTGGGCTTTTGCTCCCAATCGAAAACCGATTCTATCTGCGGGCGAATCGGTTCGAGCCAGCAAATCCACGTTTACCGAAATCTTTACGTTTTTTGAATCTTCGTTTACCTGGTGAGTGAGATTGTGCAACGTACGATTTTGTGCAGTTACAGAGCATTGAACCTTACCATCCCTCAGTTGCCAATCCTGCAGTCGATTTCCCCAAAATTCCGGTCCAACCCACTCCATGTCCGGCCACTCATTCCAGCGGCTTTGGATCGACATTTGTTTTTGGCTGAGTGAATCTGCGCCATCAATCGATTTTAAATTTGGCGCTCGTTTTAAAAAAGGAATAGAAAAGGAGCCAAGAAGGATAGTTTTCAGACTTTCTCTGCGATCCATACAGGAATGTGGTTACGTTAGATGTTGTAATTTTTATGTGAATTTCAATTTATGAAACACAAGTGGAAAGACAAGGAAACAAATATTTCGAGTACATATTAATTGTTTTTATTGGAATTAGGGTCACGTATTAATTTTGTTTTTTTAGGATTATTAAAGTATTTAGATTTATTAAAATTTATTTATGTAAGCAGTAATATCTCTCAATAGTAAATTTTATATGAAAGACTAAAACACATTGGTTGAACTACCGGGGGACTAGTACCAAGCTTGAAGCTTTTTGAAAAATATCGATTTGTCATATCCGTAGGTTTGGCAATTGTTTTGAGCCTTTTTGCTCTCACGATGTGGGGGTCCAATCAAGAAAAATGGCAGAATTCACTCTCAGGAAAAGTTGACGATACAGGGAGTCTCTTGGTTCAACAGTTTGAGGTAATTCTCAACGAGAATCTCAGTCGGTTGGAGAACTTAAAGCACCGGCTGGAGATCTCAAACGGTGACTATTTTCAATATTGGGAGGAAGACGCAGCGCGTATTATAAAGTCATCCAATACCTTTCAATTTGTGGAGTGGATCGACAGTACTATGGTTATCCAACGTGTGCAGCCGTTCGAGGGAAACGAGACGGCGGTTGGTCTTGATATTTCGCAGTTCGATTATAGAAATACAGACTGGCAACGAGCTCGTACAGATTCGGTATTTAACATGACCCATTGGCTGGAACTCACACAGGGCGGTTCTGCCTTTTTGGTGGATGAACCTGTTTTTATCAATGGAGAATTTCACGGCACCATTACAGCGGGTGTGGATTACACATCCCGCTTCGATCAGGTTTTACAGGGGCTTGATGAGTACAACATTCAAATAGCTGATGATAACGGAACGGTTTTCTATTCATTCGGAAGCGACGAAGGAACCGATTCATACAGAGAGATGATGACCTCTCATCAAATTGAAATTGGTGATGCTAACCAAAGTGTTTGGACCGTAAGCATGGTTCCCAATAGTATTTTTGGAGAGGTGAATTCTACATCATTTAACAATGTTGTTCTGGGTTTAACAATTATTCTCAGTTTGCTATTGGCTTTTAGTTTTTTCCTGACGCAAAAATCGGCGATAGCTGAGCGCACTTCAAAAACGGCGAATGAAAAATTGAGAGCGTTGATAGAAGCCGCCCCGATTGGCATCTATGTGATTGATGCAGAAGGATATGTCACCGATTTCTGGAATCCGGCCGCCGAGGAGATGCTGGGGTGGAAGCGCGCTGAAGTAATTGGAAATTTTCTGCCCCAGGTAACCGATGAGTATCAAACCAGTTATAAGGGTTTGATGAAGGAGATTAAAGAAAAGAATGGGATCTCAAATCGTGAAGTGGCCCGAAAACGTAAAGATGGTTCCATGAGGACGTTCCGTGTAAATGTCAGCAAGATTATTGGGGATGAGGAGCAGATGTTGGTTGTATTCGAAGATATCACAAAAGAGAAAGAGTACGAGGAACAGCTAAAAAAATCCCTGGAAGAAAAGGAGATTCTTTTATCAGAAATTCATCATCGCGTGAAGAATAATCTTGCCATTATTGTTGGCCTGATTGAGTTACAAAATGACGAAGTTCAGGACGAAGCTACAAAATTGAACCTGTTTGAGACGAGAAACAGGATTTACTCAATATCAAGTGTCCACGAGTTGCTATATCAAACCGATAACTTCTCAGAGATCAGTTTTTCGGAATATATCAATCAGCTTGTTAACCGCCTGCATAATACATTTGAGGATCAAAAGAACTCAGTAAAGATCAAGAAAAACATTTCCGGTTTACGGGTGAATATTAACCAGGCTATTCCACTCGGTTTACTCCTGAACGAACTGATCACAAATTCCTACAAGCATGCTTTTAAAGGGGTTCAGAATCCGGAAATAACGCTTAATCTATCTCAGGAAAATGGCTATGTGGAAATTGAATACAAGGATAATGGAGTGGGAGTGGATTATGAGGAAGTGAAAAATTCACCATCGTTAGGGATAACAATTATCAGAACGTCATTGAGGCAACTTTCGGCGGATTATAATTTTATCGAGCATAATGGTTTCGGTATCTCCTTACGATTTCCTGAAAATCTAAAGGGTGCTCATTCAAACCTATAATCTCTTCGATTAAAGATCTTTTCTCATTACTAAAACCGCTTTGTTTCGGTAGAGCGTTTTCGCAACGAGATTCCATCCGAGTCGTTTATAGAGTCCGCCATTTAATTTTTCAGTCTGTAGGAAGAGAGTTTTTACATGAAGCTTTTTTGCAATTTTCATCGCCCTTAACACCAGGTTTTCAGCAATTTTCCTGCCCCTGTGCTGTTCAGGTACAAAAACTCCGCCTAACCAGTGTTCTTTTTGTGGGTAGATATCCATCTCATAATATTTCAGTTGAATGGCGCCTAGAATTTCATCCTCTTTTTTGGCGAGAATCATAAGTGGAATCCTTTCCCGGTTAAGGTAAGCGGTCAGCATTTCTTCTGATTTCTCCAGAGATGGAACCTCATGCTGACGTCCCCACTGCTCGTAATACCATTTCGCAACAATAGGAATCGCTTCGGGATGATCAGCTAAATAGACAAATTCCATAACATTTATCCTCCTGATTTGATGGCTCCAAATGCGGCAAAGCAGGAGTTTTTATGGAGGATTTCTACAGTTTCGAAACCGGATTTTTTTAATAATTCGAGTTGATAAGTAACCGGTCGCGGTGAATCTTCTTTATCGATATAGGTAAATACCTTTTCGCGATACTCAGCTCCGCCTATCGATTCCAGGTAGTCACCATAGCGGCTCCACATCATCTGGTGGACAGCTTTATCTTCGTGCGTTACCAGGTCGGTAATCCAAACACTCCCCACCGGCGCTGTTATATCGTATATTTTCTGACAGGCTGTTTCCCAATCCTCATCATCCCGCAAATGATGAAGAACCGCAGAGGCTATCACAATATCGTAATGTTCAGACGGGAGATCCGCATTT